>CATILC010000057.1 GCA_949516455.1 Flavobacteriia bacterium
TCGATGAGATCGAACGCACCGATCCCTTCACCCGATCGATCGTCTTCCAGGTGGCCGAGATCAGCGAGGCCATGGGCTACGAAACCGAGATTCGTCTGAATGCACATCTGGATTATCCAAAATCTGGACTGGAGCAAACCTTCGATACCCTGTACTTCGACGGGAGAAGGACGGTTTCGGTGGAGGAGGGATGCAACGGGCTGAATGTCATGTTTCTCTTTGCGTCTTTTCTATTTGCCTTTGGAGGCCAATGGAAGCGCATGTTGTGGTTCCTGCCTTCTGGTCTGATCTTGATCCATCTGGCCAATCTCACACGTTTGTATCTGCTGGCCATCTTGAACATCACTGCAGACGGACGCTATTTCCATTTCTTCCACAAGTACGGTTTTACCTCTGTGCTCTACTTGATGGTTTTGCTCCTTTGGGCGCTTTGGGTGGGCAAAAAACCCACAAAGGATGAGTGATCGGCTCCGATCCGTTCTCTTTGTTTCCACAGGGGCCATTGGCCTTTTTTTGGTCTATCTCTTCCAGGATCGGCTCAACATCTACAATGCCTTTTTCGGTTCTGGTGACTGGGCGCTTCCCTATCAGGGAAGCGATTATCTGAGCAATATGTCGGTGCCGGAATTCATTTCGGCCAAGGTCTTGCGCTATCTTCTCAACGACCTGTTCGCCATCTGCATGATCCACGGGCTTTTCAGGGACAAAAGCTTTACCCGATTTTCATTTTGGGTGATGGGCTTTGGTCTTGTTGTCCTGCTGCCCCTGTATTTCTTCCTCTATCTATCCGCTGTTCCAGGATACAGTTCCATGATCAGTCATCTGCATCGCCTGGTGCTCAATCCGGTCTTGATGATGCTGCTCATTCCCGCCCTTTGGCATCAGCGACGATCGGAAAGGCATCAGTAAAGCGGGACTCAATCCCGATTTCTGGGATGGTATTTCTTTACGACAGCGGCCAAGTGTTTTCTGTCCAAATGGGTGTAGATCTCAGTGGTGAGAATGCTTTCATGGCCGAGCAGTTCCTGGACCACGCGCAGGTCGGCACCATTTTGTACCAGATGTGTGGCGAAGGAATGGCGAAAGGTATGTGGGCTGACGTTCCTAGAGATACCGGCCAATTCAGCCAATCTTTTCACGAGTTGGAAGACGCTCACTCTGCTGAGGGCACCGCCTCTTAAGTTCAAAAAGACCAGGTGTTTCGAATCCGTCCTCACCTTCAGCTGAGTGCGGCACTCGCCGATGTACAGCATGAGATGATGCAGCGCTTCTTCGTGGATGGGAACCAGCCTTTGTTTGTTGCCTTTTCCCGTGACTTGGATGTATCGCTCGTCTGCATGCAGCTGATTCATTTCCAGTCCAGTCAGTTCGCTCACCCTCAGTCCGCAGCCATAGAGGGTCTCGATGATGGCTCGGTCCCGATGACCTGAAGGTTTGCCCAATTCAATGCAGGCCATCATTCGGTCGATCTCATCAATGCTCAAGACCTCGGGTAGATAGGCGCCGAGTTTGGGTGCTTCCAAAAGAGCAGTCGGGTCTTCGCTCAACAGGCCTTCCAATATCAGGTAGAGGTAAAATGCTTTCCAAGAGGAGATCATCCGGGCGATACTGCGGTGGCTCTTTCCCGCATCCAATTGGCTTTTGATGCAGGCTTCAAGATCTGGAAGACGAACGCCCAATACCTTCAGCTCCCGTTCCTCGGCATAACCGATCAACAAGCCGAGGTCCCGAACATAAGCCTGAACCGTGTTCCTCGACAGGCCTCGCTCGAATTGAAGGTGACTGCTGAATTCTTTTTTGGCGCTCTTCCAGTGCATGTCAATTGCATCCCACCAACCGAAAGTAATCGAAGAGCACCTGTTCTGCCCGCTTTCGTTCCTCCTGGTCAAGTAAAAAAAACAAACTGTCGCCTTTGTGCATCATCAAGAGCGCTTCTTCCGAAAGAGCTGTGGCATAAATGGAGGCCGACAGCTGCCAGTAGGCCTCGGAATCGGCCTGCAACAGGTCCACTTCACGCCCCTCGGCCGTTCTGCCTACAGCACGAATGCTGCTGTCCCGCACAAAGGGCCGGATATGCCATTCACTGGTTGCGATTTGTTCGATGAGCAGGAATTGAAGCGGGTCTTCCAGTGATGGGCGGTAGAGGTAGTGCGTCATTCCCTTCTCGGGATAAGCGGTCTTTTGGTACTTGTAGGAACGCAGGTTCTGGAAAAAGATGCGGGATGAAGCCATTGCGGAAAACTGGGCCTTTGTGCAATTTGACGGCCGGGGTGCAGGTTGGAAAAGAATACTGATGCCCAGCAAGACCAGCAGAGAGAAGACAAAAAGGCGGACAGCGGTCGATTTCATGTACATAGAACAACAATACAGACAGAAGGACATCGAATTTTGTTCCCGCTTTTCAGTTCAGTGGAAAACCTAGTTGTTGGAAATATGAATTCTGTTTCTCACGAAAATTCTTCTGTTCAGTATCTGATCATCCGATTGAAATACGAACTTTGATAGACAGACCGAAACAAAAGAGAGCAGCATGTTCAGAGCCATAACTGAAGCTTTAAGATCGCGTGTGCTTTTTTCCTTTCTCTGCGGTTCATTCTTTTTTACAACTGTTTACGCACAAGAATTCGATCGGCAGTATTTCGATCGTTATCTCTCGGTTCTCGATTCCGTGCAGCGTTGCATGGTCTCTGTTGCGGTCCATAAAGATGGAGAACTGGTCTACTCATCTGCCATTGGGCAGGCCGATGCGCTTCAGGAAATTCAGGCCACTGAGCAGACCCAATACCGAATCGGATCCATCTCAAAGGTGTTTACTTCTGTGCTCTTTCTTCAGTTGATGGAGGAAGGAAAGGTGCAACTCGACGCGCCCCTGTCTCTGTTTTATCCCGATCTGCCCAAAGCAGAGGAGATCACGATGGAAATGCTTCTTCGGCACCGGAGTGGCTTGTTCAACTACACGGCCCTGGATGATTTCATGAGGTTCAAAGATTCTGTGCACTCCAATGAGTCGCTGCTGGCGCGCATCGATAGCCTGCCTTTGGATTTCGATCCGGGCAGCAGATACGCTTATTCAAATACCAATTATATGCTGCTCACATTCATACTCGAGCGGCTGAGCGGTCTGTCCTATGCAGAATTACTCGATAAAAGGATCGTACAGCCCTTGGGTCTGAAGCGTACGGTCTATGCCCAAGGGCTGCATCCAGAGATGGGGCAGGCCCTTTCCCATGAGTTTTCCGATGAATGGAGACCCATAAATGGGGAGACACATCTGACCGTGTCCTTGGGGGCAGGAGGGATCTGGTCCACGCCTCAGGATCTGAATCGATTCCTTTTCGGGATCTTCCATTCCGGACTGTTGAAGGAGTCTTCGCTGAAGGAAATGACCAAACTCTCTGACCGTTACGGCCTCGGGATCATGAGCATCCCCTATTACGCGCAGGAAGGGTACGGGCATCGGGGGAAGATCGATTTCTTTCATGCCATAGCAGGCCACTTTCCTGAGGATGGATGGACCGTCAGCGTGGCGTCCAATGGATGCAGAGAAAGTCTGAACGACATTGCGATCCACCTTTTGGACCTCTGTTATGGAAAGACCTTTGACCTGCCTGTATTTGAGGAAGGGATCATCTATTCTGAAGAAGAACTGACTTCTTTCTGCGGGAGCTATACCCACCCGGATCTGCCCTTCACCATCGAAGTGCGATCTGCAAATGGAGGTCTGATCGTTCAGGCCACAGGACAGTCGTCCTTCCGTCCGGAAAGCAGTGTTCGCAATGTATTTGAGTTTTCCAGGGCCCAGCTGAAGCTTACTTTCCATCCGGAGAGGGATTTGATGATCCTCGAGCAAGGCCGTCGCTTTGAGATGCACAGGGACTGAGTCCGCATCTTCCTCTGTTCGAACGGGCAGTTCAGCTTATTTTCGCTGAATGAAATGCGGCATCGTCGGGCTTCCCAATGTGGGCAAGTCCACACTTTTCAATTGTTTGTCCAGTGCAAAGGCGCAAGCGGCGAACTTCCCCTTCTGCACCATCGAACCCAATCTGGGAACGGTCAATGTCCCAGACCATAGACTTGAGGTACTTGAAGATCTGGTCCATCCCGAGAAAGTGATCCCGGCGACGGTGGAGATCGTGGATATTGCTGGCTTGGTCAAGGGCGCGAGCAAGGGCGAAGGACTGGGCAATCAATTCCTGGGAAATATCCGGGAAACCCATGCCATCATCCATGTCCTGCGTTGCTTCGAAAACGACAATGTGACCCATGTGGATGGATCCGTGGATCCCATTCGGGACCGTGAGACCATCGACTTTGAGCTGCAGATAAAAGATCTGGAGACCATTGAGAAGCGTCTGGAAAAAGTCCGGAAGACTGCCAAATCGGGCAACAAAGAGGCCCTCAAGGAGCAGGACCTATTGGAGCGCTGCATCGGGCATGTGGAGAAAGGAGCGAGTATCCGATCCTTTGAGGCTTCGGCGGCAGAGGAAGCGATCATCGAGGAGATGCAACTCTTGACGGCCAAGCCAGTGCTCTATGTCTGCAATGTCAGTGAGTCGGATGCGGTGAGTGGCAACGAACACGTCGAGCGCGTACGGGAGGCTGTGCAGTCTGAAGATGCAGGTCTGATCATGCTGGCCGTGGCCACAGAATCGGACATTGCCGAACTGGAGGACTATGAGGAGAAACAGCTTTTCCTCGATGAGATCGGCCTGGAAGAGCCAGGGGTCAATCGCTTGATACGGGCGGCCTATGACCTGCTCGAACTCCAGACCTATTTCACTGCTGGAGAAAAAGAAGTGCGTGCCTGGACCTTCCCGGTGGGCAGTTTGGCCCCACAAGCAGCTGGAGTGATCCACAGCGATTTCGAGAAGGGATTCATTCGGGCAGAAGTGATCTCCTTCGAGGAATACAAGACCTACGGATCCGAGTCCGCTGTTCGGGAGGCGGGAAAGCTTCGTGTGGAGGGTAAGGAATACCCGGTTCAGGACGGCGATGTGATGCATTTCAGGTTCAATGTCTAAGACTTGTCAGGATCCGAAAAGACCATGAATATGGAAAAGAAAGAGGTGCTGAAGATGTTGAACAACTGGGGAACGGATACCCTGATGCGCACATTGGGCATCGAGTACACTGATTTTGGAGACGATTGGGTAGAGGCGGAAATGCCGGTCAATGGACGGGTGCACCAGCCATTGGGTCTGCTCCACGGCGGAGCCACAGCGGCCCTGGCTGAAAGTGTGGCCAGTGCCGGTTCGGCATTGTTCATCAACCGGGAGAAACAGGCAGCCTTGGGCATCGATCTTCAGGCCACGCACCTGAAGAGTATGCGGCAAGGAAAGGTCATCGCAAGAGGCACTTTGCTCCACAAAGGGCGGAGCATCCATTTATGGGAGATCGACATTCGGAATGAAAATGGCGATCGGGTCTGCCACAGCAAGCTGACCACCCTGATCGTGCCCAGAAGAAAGGAACCTGATGCAGGCGGGCAGTAGGGTATTCGGACTCGATCTCATGCGGGCCTTGGCGATCCTCTTCGTTGTGGTCGCGCACAGCCAAAGGCAGATCCAAGTCATTTTCCCTGACTTTCGCCCCTACACAAAAGTGGATGGGGTCACCCTCTTTTTTGTTTTGAGCGGCTTTTTGATCGGACGCATCATATTTCGTGCAATCGAAGGAAGGAATTTCAGATCGCTGGTCCGATTCTACAATCGTCGTTGGTGGCGCACTTTACCGAATTACTACTTCTTCTTTGCCCTGCACATTGTGTTCTATTACGTTTTCAGCATCGAGGAAAATATCGACTGGCGCGGGCTTCTCTTTCTGCAGAACGTCAACAGTCCTCCGGAAGGCTTCTTCAGGGAGTCCTGGAGTCTGGCGGTGGAGGAGTGGTTCTATTTGGTCTTTCCATTTATTTGGTGGTTGCTCCACAAAAAAGAGGCGAAGCCCAAATTGGGAACCTATCTCACCTACACCCTCTGCATGCTCTTGCTCGCCTGGGCGTACAAGGCCTGGTTCTTTGCCAGCCACAGCATTCCGGAGGGTTCTGCCTGCACCAATTGCAGGAATTATCTGGAGATCTATGTTCGCTTGCCTGTGGTCTTTCGATTCAGCTCCATCCTCTGGGGGGTATTGCTCAGCACCGTTTTCATGTACAAGAGAAAGTGGTTCGATCGGGGCTGGCCGTGGTTTCTCTCGGCGGTCTTGGTGTGGGTGCTGGGCGAGTGGGCTTTCCATCAGATCGATCCGGTCACCAAGACCATATGGAAGTTGGAATTCAAGAGTCTTTTGGCCGCTCTTTTCATCGCTGCTGCCTACTCATTGCCGCATCCGAACATCCGGCTTTCGAATGTGGTTAATCGTATTAGCGTGTACTCCTATTCGATATACCTGATCAATCTTCCTTTTTTGGCCATCTGGCGCTGGCTCATTTTGGACAAACTACAGATCGGATCGGCTTTTGGGGTTCTGATGTCCCTGCCACTGGCGTGGCTGTTGATCTACGCGCTGGCATCGGTCACCTATCACAAACTCGAGAAGCCGCTTACGCAGCTGAGAATGAACGAGCCCTCCTGAGCCGATGTCCCGAACTTCTCCCATTGAAGAAGCACATTTTGTTTGCCGCTTACCGGGCGAGTCAAAGGTCAGGGTCTACAGAGAGGCCACATCAGGAGATGCGGCCGATGCCCGTCTGATCTACAGAGGATTTCAGCAGAGAGGGATCGAGTTGCCCGTTCGACAGACCGCTGAGTCCATCCAAGAAATTTCAGAACAACATTCACTTCCTGTGGCGCCCATAGGGCGATGCATGGATCGGGAGGAATACCTGAAGACCGTTTTATCGCTGGTCGATTCTTTGAAGGCTTCTGCTTCTATGGAGAAGGTGGTCTTTTCAAGGGCCCACAAGGAGCATCGTTCGCCCAGCTATCGGCCACATGATCACTTTGAGGCGCTGTGTGCTCAATTTCCGGAGCAGGCAGTTCATTGGATCCGGTGGAAAGGAGTGGGCGAGTGGATCGGCTCCAGTCCGGAGCTTCTACTTAAAAAAGTGGACGATCGGTTTGAAACCGTTGCCCTGGCCGGCACCTTGCACTCCGATCAGGACGAATGGGGCGTGAAGGAACAGCAGGAACAGGCCAGTGTGGCGCGTTTCATTGAGGACGAATTGCAAAGAGCCGGAGTAGATTTTGAGAGCGACGAACCCAGAGAGATAAAGGCCGGGCCTGTTCGCCATTTGAAGACAAGCTACTCCTTCGGGTCCCCATTGAAGGCGGCTTATTTTCTGGACCTGCTGCATCCCACACCTGCGGTCTGTGGCCACCCGAGGGAAGAAGCACTGACCTGCCTGCTCAAGTACGAGACCTATGAGCGCAACTTCTATACGGGCTACTGGGGGATCGAGGCAGAGCAGAGTCAGTACTTTGTGAATCTGCGTTGTTTGTCCGTTCATGAAAGAGAGCTGATATTCTATGCGGGCGGCGGTCTGAACAGACGTTCCGATCCCGAAAAGGAATGGAAAGAGACCGAAGAAAAGATGATGGCGACCATGAGTTTTCTCCATGAGACAGAGCACGGATAAAAAGGGAGTCGATCAGGCGGTCGCCGTCCTTGTTCAGCACGGCATTCGGCAGGTAGTCTGTTCTCCGGGCTCGCGCAACGCGCCATTGGTATTGGCCATTCGTTCCCATCCAAGTCTGGAGGTGGAAGTGATCGTCGACGAGCGCGTTGCGGCCTTCACGGCCCTCGGAAAAGCGATCCACAGCGGCAAAGCCTGTGTGCTGTGCTGCACTTCTGGCAGTGCAGTGGTGAACTATTATCCGGCGATCGTGGAAGCCTACTATCAGCGGGTGCCCCTTGTTGTGCTCACCGCCGATCGCCCCGCGGATCGGATCGACCAGCAGGAAGGGCAGAGCATTCGCCAAAAAGACATCTTTGCTGATCACATACTTTCCCAGTGTTCTATCGACGAAAAGGAGCTGTCAGAAGAGGCCTTGGAGGGTCTTTCCGCTTCAATTCATCAAACCGAATCGATCGGAGGGCCTGTTCATTGGAATGCGCCGCTGAGCGAGCCGCTGTACGGAACCTCTGAGCAGGAAGATGTTGGAGTGCAAATCATCTCTTCAAAACCAAATGATCCATCCATTCCCTGGATGGAGCTCAGGGAATCATGGTCAGCTGCCGAGCGCGTGCTGCTCATATGTGGCCAGGATACGGAACGGGAAGCATCAGGAGAAAAGCGGGATTTGCTGCAGCAGTGGACCGAGCGGTTTCCTCAGCTGAGTGTGTGGTACGAGACGATCTCCAATACAGAATTTGAGGCGGGCATGTCCTGCATCGACCGCTTCATCATCCCAATGTCCACAGAACAGAAGGAAGGCTTTCGTCCAGATCTGCTTCTTTCCCTGGGCGGTGAATGGGTAAGTCGTAAGGTCAAGAAATGGCTGCGAAGTTATCCGGAGGTGGATCATTGGCACATCGATCGGTACCGACATCCCGATCTGCTCCGCCGTTCCTTTCGTGAGATCCATGCCAAGCCGCATGAATTCCTGCAGCAAGGCCTGAAACACTTGGTTCCAGTGAAAAAAGAAGCTTCTTACGCTGCAAAGGTTCGTGAATTGGCTGTACGGCGTAATGAGCGTCACGATCGGTTCACTCAGGATTCGCCTTGGTCGGACCTTCGCCTTTTTACCATCCTGAATCAGCGGCTGCCCCAAAAGGGCGTCCTTTTCAATGGAAACAGCAGTGTGGTGCGTTATACGCAATTGTTTCGCTGGTCTTCAGAGCTTTTTCATCTGGCCAATCGCGGGGTAAGCGGAATCGACGGCGTTACGTCAACAGCCATTGGGTATGCCAGGAGATCCAGCGAAAGCGTTTTTCTGATCACTGGTGATCTGGCCTTCTTCTACGACAGCAATGCCTTTTGGCAGAATGATCTTCCAGACAATCTGAAGATCCTGATCGTCAACAATGGGGGTGGAGGTATCTTTCGCATCATAGAAGGTCCGGATGCCAGTGGATGGTTCGAACCTCATTTCGAACAGGCCCATCAGCGCAGCGCCAATGGCCTCGCCAATATGTATGGCCTGCAATACTTTTGTGCGGCTGCAGAGGCGGAGTTGAACAATTGCCTGCAGGATTGGCTTTCTTCAAAAGGATTGGCGCTCCTGGAAGTGTTCACTCCCCGAGAGCAGAATGACATCGTACTGGACGACTATTTCAATTACCTCAGATATGGCAGATCGTAAGTGGACCCCCATTCAGGAATTCAAGGACATCCGATTCGACTTTTTCGAAGGGATCGCCAGGATCACCATCAACCGACCAGAAGTCTACAATGCCTTTCGCCCCGAGACGAACATCGAGATGGTCGAGGCCATGGACCTGGCCCGGGAGCGTCAGGACATTCGGGTCGTGGTACTCACCGGCGCTGGCGACAAGGCCTTTTGTTCCGGAGGCGATCAGAATGTGAAGGGAGTGGGTGGCTATGTAGGAACGGACGGAGTGCCCCGACTCAATGTCCTCGATCTGCACAAGCGCATTCGCTCTTTACCCAAACCTGTCATCGCCGCGGTGAACGGCTATGCGATCGGAGGAGGCCATGTGCTTCATGTGGTCTGCGATCTGAGCATCGCGAGTGAAAAAGCCATTTTCGGACAGACCGGACCGAAGGTGGGCAGTTTTGATGCCGGATTCGGCTCGTCCTATCTCGCCCGTCACGTCGGACAGAAAAAAGCCCGTGAGATCTGGTTCTTGTGCCGCCAATATTCGGCGAAAGAAGCCCTGGACATGGGCCTGGTCAATACGGTCGTGCCACATGAGCGACTGGAAGATGAATATGTGGATTGGTGCAGGACCATCATGCTCCGCAGTCCACTGGCCGTTCGGATGATCAAGCGTGGACTGAATGCCGAGCTGGACGGTCAGGCAGGTTTGATGGAACTCGCTGGAGATGCCACACTTTTGTACTACCTGACCGATGAGGCGCAGGAAGGCAAGAATGCATTTCTGGAGAAAAGAGATCCGGACTTCGATCAGTATCCTCAATTCCCTTGAGTGGTGTTCCAATAGCCTATTGGATCAAGGCGGCTCGTCTGCGTACGCTGCCCCTTGCTTTTTCTTGCATCCTCTTGGGCAGTTTTCTGGCCACAGCTGCGGGATCTTTCGATCCATGGGTCCTTGTGCTCAGTTTGCTGACCACGCTGTTTTTTCAGGTGCTGAGCAATTATGCCAACGATCTTGGCGATGGTGTCAAGGGAACCGATGAGCACAGAAAAGGCGAACAGCGCATGGTGGGCAGCGGCTTGATCCCCATGGAGAAGATGAAAAAAGCCGTCTATCTTTTTGTGCTGCTTTCCTTTGTCTCTGCCTGCTTGTTGAGCTATCGGGCACTTGCAGAAAAGGGCTGGATCTGGGTGGCCTTGTTCATCGCCTTGGGGGCATTGGCCATTTTGAGTGCCGTCTTCTATACCGTGGGAGATGCCGCCTATGGTTATCGAGGCCTTGGAGATTTTTTTGTGCTCTTGTTCTTCGGTTGGGTGGGTGTCGTCGGGAGTTATTTCCTTCAGACGGCCGAGCTGAATGGATCGGTTTTTTTGCCGGCAACATCCGTAGGCCTCTTGTCGGTGGGTGTTCTGAATCTGAACAATATGAGGGACATAGAGACCGATCGCGCTGCTGGAAAGAAAAGTATTCCGGTGCGGATCGGGTTGCCGTATGCCAAGATCTATCACATGGGTTTGTTGCTCTTCGCCTTCAATCTTTCATTTCTCTATGTGTTGGGCCACGGAGGAAACGCCTGGCGGAATCTTTATTGGCTCAGTGTTCCCCTGATCCTTTGGAATCTGTGGTCGGTATCCAAGGCCTGGCAAGCTGAAGAATTCGACCCGCTGCTGAAACGCCTGGCATTGACCACCTTACTCTTTAGTTTGAGTTTGGGCTGCGGGATCCTTTGGTCGGTCCAATGAAGGCTTCCTGGTCTCGATATGAATTGAATTTCAAGCGTCCGGCCCGTACTTCACGCGGCGAGATGAAGGCCAAACCCAGTTATTTTCTCCGTTTGGAGCAGGGCGATCAGCTCGCATGGGGGGAATGTGCTTTGCTTCCTGGCCTCAGTCTGGACGATCGACCGAATTACGAGCAAGAACTCGATCGCGTATGTGCGCTTATTCGATCGGGTGGGGATGCGGAAGGCGTTCTGGCGACCCTATCCGATTGGCCGAGCATTCGTTTTGGAGCGGAGATGGCCTTTGCGTCCTTGGGTCTGATCGATCTGGGTCCATGGACTTCTACTTCATTTGAACAGGGCATGGATGGCCTCCCCATCAACGGTTTGATCTGGATGGGCGATCACGATTTTCAATTGGAACAGCTGAACACACTTCTGAGCCGGGGATTCGCCTGCATCAAGTTCAAGATCGGAAAGGACTATTGGCAGGGAGGACGTGATCTTTTGATCCAGGCGCGCAGCCTGCAGCCAGACTTGGAGATACGCACCGATGCCAATGGCGCATTTTCCCGATCAGAGGCCTTAGAGGTCCTTGAAGATCTGGACCAGATCGGTGTGCACAGTATCGAGCAGCCGTTAGCTGTGGGTCAGTGGGATCAAATGGCCGATCTGTGTGCCAGCAGTCCTGTCCCCATTGCTCTGGATGAGGAGTTGATCTTTTGTCCTCAGACAGAAAAACAGTCCATGATCGATGCGATCCGTCCGCAGTATTTGATCTTAAAACCCTCTCTGCTCGGTGGTTGGCGTGCAACAGAGGAGTGGGTTCGATTGGCCAGGCAATTCGAGCTGGGATTCTGGAGTACCAGCGCATTGGAAAGTCAATTGGGTTTGCAATGGATCGCCCGATTTGCCGCAGTTCATCAGGTGCCACGGGCCCAAGGACTGGGCACAGGCAGCCTGTATGAAAACAATCTGAATTCCGATCTGCACATCAGAGATCAAAAGCTGTGGCGGGATGGATCCAAGGCCTTCGTTGCAATGGAAAAGGTCCAGGCCTTCCACGATCATTTGCAGCCATGACCGCTTTTTCACAAGTAATGTGCGATCCGTTATGAAGAGGGAATACGCTTCTTTTTCCTTAGAGTGGGGAGGGTCTGTTTATTCCATCCCGGAACAGTTGGATGTATTGCGCACGGCGGTCTCTAAAGATGCCCAGGGCTTGACGCTCATCAATTTTCTGGAGAATTGGTATGGCTCGGATGAGCCCATCCGTCAGAATACTTCGGGCTCGACAGGTGCGCCCAAGGAGATACTGATCGAAAAGCGTCAGATGCAGGCATCGGCCAAAAGGACGAATGCTTTTTTTTCTCTTGATGACAAAAGTGTCTTTCTCATTGCATTGGGCATAAACTATATCGCCGGCAAGATGCAGCTCGTTCGTGCCATGGAGGCAGAAGGGCATGCGATCGTGCAAGTGCCTTCTTCCGATCCGCTGAGCATACTCGATCGTGCTGTCTCTTTTGCAGCGCTCATTCCGGCCCAATTGGAAATGGGCATGGCTCATTTGGATAAGGTGGATAAGGTCCTCCTCGGTGGGGTGGCCCCGACAGCAGCGCAATCAAAGATGTTCACCGAGACCCAACGCTCTGAGATCTGGCTGGGCTACGGAATGACCGAAACCTGCAGCCATGTCGCACTCCAAAGGCTGACTTCCA
>CATILC010000058.1 GCA_949516455.1 Flavobacteriia bacterium
AAAAATGGCAGAAAATATCACCCCAGGAATGCTTGTAAAAAAGCTCAGAGAAAACATGAACAACAACGGAACCTTGAGATCACTTTTTGCGTCTCAGTTTCTCGGTAAATTGGAAGCACATGAGCTCAATGGACTGGCCAAGAACATCGGCAAAGAATTAAAGAACAGAGAGCAGGCAGAAGTGGACAAACTGAAAAAGCAGCTTGAAGGTCTCGGATATTCCGTGAGCAAAAAATAATGAATAATGAGCCTTACGGTCATTCATTGACCGGATGTGTAAGTGATGTCTGAAAAGGCATCACTTTTTTTTTGCTCAGTCGAAGTCGCCGATCCCTCTTCGGCGGTCGAGTTTCAGATCGTTCAAAATGCTGGCCTTGGCCCCTATTCCAATGGTGTAACTCCTTTGAAATCCGAAGGGAACCCAAAACACATTGAGCTGCCAGCAGTGCAGATCTCTGAACATATTGATGGTGGTATAACTCAGGGCTTTTCTTTCAAAATCATAGCCGGTGCGAAAACCGATCTTCCAGTTATCGGTCAGGGTGATGTTTCCATTCACATCCAGTGAGCGCGTTTCCAAGACCTCCAAGCCCGGCTTGTTGTTGGTATAGAAAAAGTTGAAATTCAGGCTCCAAGGCACATCGAAATCGGCGTATTGACGCAAGAGGTAGTAATCTACATCTCCTGGGGTCAGACCGAGTGGATTTGCATGCAGAGCGTCCTGATCCGCATCATCAGAAGCTGCCTGCTGCTTTTTTTCTTCCTTCCCCTTATCCGGCCGGAAGCGGTCGGCATTCAATGAAAATCCAATATTGAAACTGCTTTGCGTTCTGCGCAGTAAAGGACCGTTCACATCATAGGAGAAAGCATCTATTCGCTGTCCGCTTTGATCGATGCCATACCAGTCGAAACTCGAATTGAAATTGAACTGAACCAGCCCATTCAAAGCAGATGTGCGGGCACTCATTCGAACCGGGCTCCATTGAAACGAAGTAGCTGCTGCGTTCCATGAGGTGTTGAGGCTCAATCCTTCAAGGAGTTTCACCTTGGTGGCACCCGTGGAATCCCTCTTGCTTTTGACCTTCATTTCCAAGGTATTCTGAAGACCAAAATTGACATTTGCCCGCATCCCTTTTCCGGGTGAACCATACAGATACGAGTTATAGACCGAAGAGGTACGTGTGGTACCCAAAGTATCGGATTGGTAGGTTTGATAGTAGCCCCATATCGGGTCACTGAAATCAGGGGTGTAACTCATGCCGATATTGGGCGTCAGCACATGTCGAATGGCCTTCACTTTTCCTCTGAAATTGAATTGTCCATACACCTTGGTGGACATATTGGCATTGACGGAAAAGTTGAATGCATTGTTGAATCCACGGACGGTGTCCTGTGTCACGCTGTTGGTGGAATCGATCAGTCGATACCTCAACCTGGAGCCATACCATCTGCTGTTCATTCGAATGGATGGACTGAACGTCCAATATTTGAACAATTTGGCATTGGTCTGCAGGCTCGCTGAATGCTGCCCGCCATAGCGCGCATTCTTGTTGTACGACTTTGCCGAAAAAAGCGCTTCATCCATGCGGCCATCGATTCTGTTTTCTGCCTGAAATGAATAATTCATCCCGATCTTTTCGTACCAGGTATCCTCGCCGATCTGAGTTCCGAATTTGAAAGGATAGAAACGGTTGACATTGAAGGAGAGCTGCGGCAGGGTCAGTGCGATGGTCTTCTGCTGATTGTTCTGGCTGTGCCTGAGGTTCATTGAAAGGCTATAGGGTCTGCCTTGCCAACTCTTTTGGATCGAAACGTTCGATTGCATCTGAGAAGTCAAGACCTGATTGGCTGTTTGTTGTGTATTCTGGAAATAGCTCGCTGAGGCCAGATTCACATTTGCCGAAAACCGAAGGTCTGGCCGGGCCTTGGGGTCCTGGTTATGGGACCACCGAATGTTGAAGTCTGTGGAATTGCGGAACGAGCCTCCATTTTCCAAAAAACTCTCTTCTCCGTATTTGATCCTGTTGAAATTCACGGCCAGATTGCCCCGATACCTGTAGCGTTTCCTGTAGTTGCTTTGAACCCTCAATCCCCAGCCGCCCATGGTGTAGATCTCGCCCCGGAAGGTCATGTCCATGAATTCATTGGTGGCCCAATAGTAGCCGCCATCCTTGAGAAAATAGCCCCGTTCAAAGTTGTTCCCGTAGGTCGGGATGATGATCCCGGAACGGCGACGGGCTTCCGTTGGGAAGAAGCCAAAGGGCAGGACGAGGGGTGTGGGCACATCCAGCATCTCCAAATAGGCGGGCCCTGTGATGATCTTATCTCCGCTGATGACCTTGGTCTTGCTTGTGCGCAAACGAAAATGAGGATGCTCGTGGCTGCAGGTCGTGAATGAACCACCGCGGATGTAAAAGACGCGTTCCTCCATCTTTTTGACGCGCTCCCCGTGTAGATAGCCCTCACCCTCTTTGGTGATCACTTTTTTGATGCGCGCTTTTTTGGATTCGAAGTTGTATCTGATGGTGTCCGTTCGGTATTCTTTGCCCCCTTCTATGAAAATGGGACGTTGCACCAAATTGCCCGTGCTGTCGATGATGCCTGTGGCGAGCGCCTCATTGGTCGCCCAATCGATCTGAATATAACCTGCTCGGATGCCGATGTCCTGGTAATCCACCTGGGCCTGATTGTAGAAATAGCTCAGATTGCCGTCAGGTGTCACCACCAAACTGTCTTCTGCCCTCCCATTTACCTCAGAACGCAATAGTTCCGTTGTGCCAGAAATTGCTTTCAAGGTATCTGGCTCTGTACCGGTGAGACTATCGGCCACCTGAGCATAAACACATTCGGCTGTTGATAATAGAAGAAAAAGGGTCCAAAAACGCAGCAACAGGGCGTACTATTTTTGATTAGTCAAGGTTTTAAAGAAACCCAGCATCAAATCTATTCAAAAAGCAGACCGCAAATTTTCTCCGACTTGAAGGGCTTTCCACATAAGAACACGATCAACCTTTTGCTCCTCGGTTGCCTGTTGAGCAGTGCGTGGGACATTCGGGTATTCGGGGGCGAAAAGGTCCGGGCAGAGAGCATCGAAAAGGTCATCATAGATGCCGGGCACGGAGGACATGATCCTGGCAATCTGGGGACGGGGAAATATAGGAACAGTGAAAAACACATTGCCCTGGAGGTGGCCCTGCGCGCGGGTCAGCTGATCCAAAAGGAGCTGCGCGGTGTGGAGGTGGTCTATACCCGCAAATCCGACAGATTCCTCGAGTTGCGTGAAAGAACGGCATTGGCCAATGAAGAAGATGCGGATCTGTTCATTTCCGTACACTGCGATGCCTTCACCAATGGTACTCCGCAGGGGAGCTCTTCATACGTGATGGGAAAGAATCACGGAGACGAAAATATGCGGGTGGCTCAGGCAGAGAATTCGGTCATCTTTCTTGAGGAAAACTACGAGGAGAACTACGAGGGTTTCGATCCCTCCCGCCCCGAGACCTACATCGCGCTGACGCTCTACCAGAACCACTTCCAATACCAGAGCATTTCCCTCGCGCAAAAAATGCAAAACCAATTCACCCAGCACGCTGAAAGGAGAGACCGCGGGGTCAAGCAGCAACCCTTGTATGTCACCTCACGCGCTGCAATGCCGGCTGTTCTCATCGAACTCGGCTTTTTGACCAACTCGAAAGAAGAACAATTCCTCAACAGCGATCAAGGCCAGCAAAAAATGGCTGAAAGCATCTTCCGCGCTGTTCGGGATTACAAGAGGGAGATCGACCGCTTGCAGTCCGCAAATAAGGAAAGTACAGCGTCGAAGCCTCTGGAAACTGAAGAAATATCGCCCATTGTCTTCCGCGTTCAGGTCAAGACCAGCTCCAGGGAAATGGATGTTGACCACCCCTTTTTCAAGGGAGAAGAAGAGATCATGGTGCACCGTTCTGGCGCTTATTTCAAATATTCCATCGGCGCTTATGCTAACTACGATCTCGCTCGAAAGGAAGCGCTCAGACTTCGGAAAAGTGGTTTCAAAGGTGCCTTCGTCGTAGCCTATCAGAACGGAGAACGCATGGACATTGCCCAGGCCCGCAGTTCGAACCGTTGAAGGAACGGAGTCCTTATTTTAGCGTTCTTGATTCTTAACAGCTCATGAAGATCCCAAAGGAAGTGCGTGCGGGAGCGGTGGCAGCAGTGGCGCTCATCCTGCTTTACTGGGGCATCAATTTCCTGAAGGGGAAAAATGTATTCTCCGAGCAGACTCTTATTTACGCCTTGTACGAACGGGTGGACGGACTCAGCGCCGCGCGGCCAGTGAACATCAATGGATTGAAGATCGGACAGGTCAACCGGGTATTCTTTCATCCTTCTGGCGATGGGAGCCTCATTGTCGAGATGAGCATCACCACCGACTTTGCCATCCCAAGAAATTCGATCGCCAAGATCAATGCACAAAGTCTTTTGGGCGATAAAAGTGTGGACCTCATACTCGGCGATGCCACCGAAAAGGTGCTGCCTGGGGACACCCTCAGATCCGAGATCACGCTGAGCCTGACGGATGAAGTGAACAAACAGGTCCTGCCGCTCAAGCAAAAGGCAGAGCATCTCTTTGGCAGCATCGATACCGCCATGATCCTTCTGACCGGTTTTTTGAACGAACAGACGCGAGACGATTTTCAGGCCACATTCGAAAGCGTTCGCAAGAGCTTTGAATCCATCGAACACACCTCATCTGAACTGGATGGGATCGTCACCGAGAATCGGGTCCGCCTGGACGAAGTCATCAAGAACATCCATGCGGTTACGGAGGCCCTCGGCGACAATGCAGAGGGAATCGGAGACATGATCGGAGATGCGGAAGCCATAGCAGATACACTGAACAAGGCCGATCTGGGCAGATCTCTGCGCTCGCTGAACGCCACCTTGTCTCAGGCCGATTCCATCCTTGGGCGCGTCAACCGGGGCCAGGGAACCGTCGGCAAACTCATCAACGACGAGGAATTGTACGAGGAACTCGTGCAGGCTTCTGAGGAATTGAAGCGTTTATTAATGGACGTTCAGTTGAACCCAAGGCGCTATGTGCACGTTTCTCTTTGGGGATCGAGCAAGAAGTTTGACAAAGAGGAAGTAGACCAAGCTGAGAAGCAGAAACAAATGGAACGGGAGCAGGAGAAGAAGGCCAAGAAAGATTCCGAAGGAACTCAGTGATCAAAAGCAATGGAGACTTTTAAAATGATCGAGATCGCCTGTTTTGTACTCGCCCTTGGCACGGCTGTATTCTTCTTCCAAAAGAATGCAGGACGCATCCGACGAAACATACAGCTCGGGAGAGATGTGGACCGCAGTGATCGGTCCTCCGAACGCTGGAAGATCATGGGCCGGGTGGCTCTTGGACAATCGAAAATGGTCGCGCGTCCGGTGGCAGGCTTCTTCCACATCATCATCTATGCGGGCTTCCTTCTGATCAATATCGAAGTCTTGGAGATCTTCATAGACGGACTGCTCGGGACCCATCGAATATTCTCTGGACCGTTGGGCGGATTGTACACGGCCGCCATCGATTTTTTTGAGCTGCTCTCTGTTGGCGTCATCCTTGCCTGCCTGGTATTCTTGTGGCGCAGGAATGTGCAGCGCATCAAGCGTTTCCATACGGCAGAAATGAGGGGTTGGCCCACCAAAGATGCCCAGCTGATCCTCTATGTGGAGCTCGTCTTGATGGGCGCACTGCTGATGATGAACGCGGCTGAATCGAAAATGGAGGAAACCATTGCCGGTCCATTTGCGATCAGCCAGCATTTGGGATTTGTATTCAATGGCTGGTCTCAACATGCACTGCATCTGGCCGAGCGGGGATTTTGGTGGTTGCACCTGATCGGGATCCTGGCGTTCCTGAATTACCTGCCTTTTTCCAAGCACTTCCACATCATCCTCTCCTTTCCCAACGTATGGTATTCCAAACTCGACCCCAAAGGGTCGATGGGCAATATGGCGTCGGTGAAAGAAGAAGTGGAGAAGATGATGGATCCGAATGCCGATCCTTTTGCTGCACCGGCGGAAGGCACAGCCGAACCTGAACGCTTCGGTGCCAAAGATGTGTTCGACCTGCACCGGGTGCAATTGATGAATGCCTACACCTGCACCGAATGCGGGAGATGCACCTCGGTATGCCCAGCGCACGAAACCGGCAAAAAATTATCGCCGCGCAAGATCATGATGGATGTTCGGGACCGACTGGATGAAGTGGGAAAGAACATCGACAAGAATGGTGAATTCCAGGACGACGGCCTGAGTCTGCTCGATGACCGCATCAGCCGGGAAGAATTATGGGCCTGTACTTCCTGTAACGCCTGCGTGGATGCCTGTCCGGTGGCCATCGATCCCCTTTCCATCATTTTGGACATGAGGCGTTATCTGGTCATGGAAGAATCAGCAGCGCCTCAGGAACTGAATCTGATGATGACCAATGTCGAGAACAACGGTGCCCCCTGGCAATTTGCTCAGGCCGACCGTCTCAACTGGGCTCAGGATTGAAATATCTGGCGTGGATACAGGCATTTGCCCTGACCGGGGTCTTTGTTTCGTGCGCGAAGGAAACTGACTTGTATTTCACCCCACTTGGAGCAGATGCCATCGAGTTTTCACGGAATATGGGTGCCGTGCAGACCTGGTACGATCAGTTCAATGACACCATCACTTCTCTGTCCGAAGGGGAACGTCTCGAACGCGTCGGAACGGCTCAAAGATTCACCATCGATACGCGCTATTTCTTCGACTCGCTCTATTTCCGGGCCGTGGCCTATCCCCTGTCCTCAGGATCCGACATATTTGGCGGACGAACGGACCTTGTTCGCATCCGGTTCACGGAAAAATCGGGCAGTAACGATCTGCTCAGCAGCTACATTCAGATCTTTCCACAGCTCAAGGACACCGTCTGGACCGATGGAAGTCAAAGCCAATTCGTTACAGACAGCACAGACTGGAATGGACTGACGCTCGACCGCCACTTCATACTGAGCAGCCCCTTGTCTGATTTTGAGGCAGTATGCGACACGACAGGTGCACTCATCGCCTTTAAGACAAGCAATGCACGCCTGTACCAACTTGTAAACCCCTGATCAATGGAAGCCATTCAAACCATGGCCGATATGGCCGCCCGATCCGAAAAGCCCGATGTCCTATTCTGGGTAGGTTGTGCGGGAAGTTTTGACGACCGGGCAAAGAAGATCACCCGATCCTTTGCTGAATTGCTCCAAAAGGCCCGAGTGTCGTTTGCCGTGCTGGGGCAGGAAGAGAGTTGCACTGGAGATCCGGCCAAAAGAGCAGGAAATGAATTCCTGTTTCAGATGCAGGCCGCGATGAATATCCAGACGCTCAATGCCTATGAGGTCAAACGGGTGGTCACCACCTGTCCGCACTGCTTCAACACCCTGAAAAACGAGTACCCGGAACTCGGAGGAAATTATGAGGTGCTGCACCACACACAGTTCCTCCAGAAGCTGCTGGATGAAGGCAAGCTAAAAGTGGAGGGCGGTGCCTTCAAGGGACGGAAAGTGACCTTTCACGACCCTTGTTACCTGGGTCGGGCCAATGATGAGTTTGAGGCGCCACGCGAGGTTCTCCGCGATCTGGAAGCCGATCTGGTCGAAATGAAGCGGTGCAAGAACCGTGGGTTCTGCTGTGGAGCAGGAGGTGCCCAAATGTTCAAAGAAGCAGAGAAGGGAAACAAAGAAGTAAACATCGAACGAACCGAGGAAGCGCTGGATACCGGTGCGGAGATCGTCGCTGTGGGCTGCCCCTTTTGCACCACGATGATGACCGATGGGGTGAAGAACAAGGAAGAAGAAGCGCGGGTCAAGGTCTACGACGTGAGCGAGCTGCTGAATGAAAGCACCCGATCGTGAATTCTCGGTACGAAAGCCTGCAGATCCCTGAAGAGGCGCGCATTTGGACCTATGGTTTACCGGAGGAACTCAGCGGAACAAGCAGGGAAGAAATTGAAAAAGGGATCAAGCTATTTGTGAGTGGCTGGCAGGCCCATGGCCAGAAACTGCATGCCGGGTTTCATATTTTGGAAGATCGATTTCTCATCCTCTGGGTAGATGAACGCCAGCAAGCCGCCACTGGATGCAGCATTGACGACAGCGTCAGTTTCATAAGGAGCTTAGGCGAAAAGCTCGGAACAGATCTCTGCGACAGAAATCGTGTCTTTTTTCGGAGTGTATCTGGATCGATCGAAGAACGAGACCTGCAAGGCATACTCGCTGAGGCACGAACGGGAAAGGAAATTCCTTACGCCACCGCCATCGATTTTTCAGCAGATCGATGGAAGCAGTGGAAACTCCGTTTTGAACGCCCGCTGAAAGAAAGCTGGATGGGGCGATTCATTCCGTAACCAAATAGCGGCTTCAGACTCTGAGCATCC
>CATILC010000059.1 GCA_949516455.1 Flavobacteriia bacterium
ATGATGCTGCTGAACCCGATCACGCTTCCAATATTGAAAATATTCGAGCCGAGAACATTCCCCAAGGCCATATCCCGCTGACCCCGCAGCGCCGAGATCAAACTGGCGGATAATTCAGGTAGACTGGTACCAATGGAAACCACTGTGAGCGAAATGATGCGCTCAGAAACCCCCCAATTGGTCGCCAATTCCACACTGCCACGAACCAAAAATTCCGCTCCATACTTCAGTCCAACAATGCCGATCAGGATCTGCAACACCCACCAGACCAGAGAACGCGTGCCCGATCGCTCCGCCCTCTCCTGAGACAGACGCTCCCGTACAGTGGAATAATAGAGCAGACCGAGATAACAAAAAAGCAGAGAGGTTAGGATCACTCCATCCATCAGGGAAGTGCGTCCATCTTGCAAGAGCCCGTAATAAACGAGGGTAAGAAGCAAAAGTGCCGAGATGTCCCGATAGAAATGCTTGGGATTGACCTTGATCCTGAAGAACATGGCGGTCAGCCCAAGGATCAGCCCGATATTGCTCAGGTTGGATCCGACCACATTGCCTACAGCTAGATCTGCATGCTCGTTGAGGGCGGCGTCCAGACTCACCACCAGTTCGGGTGCAGAAGTACTGAAGCTCACAATGGTCAGACCCACGATGATGGGCGGTATGCTCAGGTCAAGAGCGATCGACGAGGCGCCCCGGACCAGGGCTTCACCGCCTACGAACAAGAGGGTCAATCCGACGAGGATGTAAAAAGTGTTCTCCACGCCTTCAGGAATTCATTGTCCTCTTGACCGCACCTTCCGCCTGCTCCATGACCTTTCGGGCTTCGTTCAATTCTTCTCTTGCCTGCTCCAGTTTTTCGTCCTCAACAGGAACCGAATCCCTGATCTCTCTTTTCACCTGTTCGGTTGCATGGCGCACTTCCCTAATGCCTTTGCCAAAGGAGCGGGCCATATCAGGAATATTCTTCGAACCAAAAAAGAGCAAGATGACCAACAAGACAAAGAACAACTCTCCTCCCCCTATGGACATGGCCAATATGGACCCTGCTGCACTCATTTCTCCTGATGCCGGTAATATGCCTGCAAAGTATTCTGCAAAAGAGCTGTTCGGGTCATTGGACCGACGCCACCGGGAACCGGAGTGATGTAACTGCACTTCTGGGCCACGGCTTCAAAGTCGACATCGCCGACCAAACGAAAACCGCTCTTTCGCGCGGGATCTTCGATCCTGGAGATGCCCACATCGATCACCACCGCACCTTCTTTGACCATTTCCTCCCCGACGAAGCATGGACGCCCCAGAGCGGCGATCAGAATATCGGCCTGCGCACAAATGCCCTTTAAGTCTTTTGTGCGGCTGTGGGTCTGAACGACCGTGCAATTGCCTGGCTGCGCATTCTTTCCCATGAGCAAAGCCATGGGCATGCCAACGATGGAACTCCGCCCGATGACCACACAGAGTTTTCCTTCCGTATCTATCTGATGACGCTTCAACAATTCCACGATGCCGGCAGGAGTGGCCGGAACGAATCCCTGGAGCCCCAAGGCCATTTTCCCCACGTTCTCCGGATGGAAGCCATCGACATCCTTGTCTGCACGGATCGCTTCTAAGATGCGCTGATCGTTCATGTGCGAGGGCAAGGGCAACTGAACGATAAAACCGTCCACTTGAGGATCTCCATTGAGCCGCTCAACGGTGTCCATGAGTTCAGCCTCCGACACCTCTTCCGAGAAACGGAGTACTTCGGAGTCAAATCCGACCTCCGAACAGTCCTTTTCCTTGGCACCGACATAGGTCTGGCTCGGGCCGTCATTCCCCACCAGCACCGCCACCAATTTGGGTGGCCGCTGGCCATTGGAGATGATCTGAGCCACCTCCGCGCGTATTTCGTTCCTGATCGTACCCGCCAGGGCTTTTCCGTCGAGTAACTGCATCAGCGTCTCCTTCTCATCATTGCCTGTGCCATCCCTCGTCCGCCTCCAGACTGCATTGTTCGCATCATCTTACTCATGTCCTGGAACTGCTTCAACAGGCGATTTACCTCTTCCACTTGTGTCCCCGATCCGATCGCAATGCGCTTCTTTCGGCTACCGCGGATCAGCGAAGGGTTCGAGCGTTCCTCGGGGGTCATGGATTGGATCATGGCCTCTACTCCTTTGAAGGCGTCGTCATCGATATCCACTCCCTTCAGCGCCTTACCCATTCCGGGGACCATGCCCAAAAGATCTTTTACGTTGCCCATCTTCTTGATCTGCTGAAGCTGCTGAAGAAAATCATCGAATCCAAATCGATTCTGAGCGATCTTTTTCTGGACCTTCCGGGCCTGTTCTTCATCGAATTGCTCCTGCGCCTTTTCCACGAGCGACACCACATCGCCCATTCCCAGAATCCTGTCGGCCATCCGGTCGGGGTGAAAGACGTCGAGTGCGTCGACCTTCTCGCCGGTACCGATGAACTTGATGGGTTTGTCCACAACAGAACGGATGGTCAATGCCGCTCCTCCCCGGGTATCGCCGTCCAACTTGGTCAGCACCACACCATCGTAATTCAGTACGTCGTGAAAGGCACGCGCAGTATTCACCGCATCCTGACCGGTCATTGAATCCACAACGAAGAGGGTTTCATTCGGCTGAATGGCCTTGTGGACCCTGCCGATCTCATCCATCATTTCCTGGTCTACCGCCAAGCGACCGGCCGTATCGACAATGACATTGCTGAATCCTTGAGCGCGCGCGTGCTGTACGGCCTGTGAGGCAATGTCCACCGGATCGGGATTGCCCAGTTGACTGAAGACTTCAACACCCACCTGCTCACCAAGCACCTTGAGTTGATCGATGGCTGCAGGACGATACACATCGCAGGCCACGAGCAGCGGACGCTTCCCTTTCTTTCGCTTCAGATAAGAGGCCAGTTTTCCGCTGAAGGTGGTCTTTCCCGAACCTTGAAGGCCAGCGATCAGGATGACATTGGGTTTGCCATCAAGACTGAGCTCCTCGGCATTCCCGCCCATCAGTTCGGCCATCTCGTCGCGGGTGACCTTGACCATCACCTGCCCCGGCTTCAAACTGGTCAGCACCTCTTGTCCTATGGCCTTTTCCTTGACTCGTGCTACGAACTCTTTGGCCACCTTGTAACTGACATCGGCCTCCACCAATGCCCTGCGAACTTCTTTGAGCGATTCAGCGACGTTGATCTCTGTGATCCGATCCCGCCCTTTGAGCGAATGGAATGCCTTTTCAAGCTTTTCACTAAGATTTTCGAACATTCTTTATCGGCTGAAATTGAACGATCGAATTTAGTGCACCCCGCAATATGGAATGATGTGAATTATCCGTGCAAATCAGGCGGCGCAAAAAGCATGTATCATGCCTGAAGCGAGATACATTTGACTCCATGCAGGCGTACCACAATCTATTGCAAAGGGTCCTCGACGAAGGCGTACTGAAGAGCGACCGAACGGGAACCGGCACGCGCTCCGTTTTTGGTCATCAGATGCGCTTTGACCTCAGTGAAGGCTTTCCTTTGGTCACAACCAAGAAACTGCACCTGAAATCCATCATTCATGAATTGTTGTGGTTTCTTAAAGGTTCGACCAACATTGCTTATTTGAAGGAAAATGGCGTGCGCATCTGGGACGAATGGGCGGACGAAAAGGGAGAGCTCGGACCCGTATATGGATACCAATGGCGAAGTTGGCCAAAGCCCGATGGAGGCCATGTGGACCAGATCGCTCAATTGATCGAGGGCTTAAAAAACAATCCGAATTCCCGCCGACACATCGTCAGCGCATGGAACGCAGGACAGGTGGTAGATATGGCGCTTCCGCCCTGTCATCTGCTTTTTCAATTTTACGTGGCCAACAACCGATTGAGCTGCCAACTCTACCAAAGAAGCGCTGATCTCTTCTTGGGCGTACCCTTCAATATCGCTTCCTATGCCTTACTGACCCATATGGTTGCACAGAGCTGTGGGCTGGAGGCCGGTGACTTCGTTCACACTTTTGGGGATGCACACATCTACACCAACCACATGGATCAGGTGGAACTGCAATTGAGCAGGGCACATCGGCCGCTGCCCTCACTGGAGCTGGATCCCACTGTTGAGGATCTATTCGAGTTCACCTACGAACACATTCGGATCGTTGGCTACGATCCGCACCCATCGATCAAGGCAGAAGTAGCCGTATGAAGGAGATCGTACTCGTGGCCGCTCTTTCTGAGAATCAGGCCATCGGAAAAGACAATCAACTCTTGTGGCATCTTCCCGAAGACCTGAAGAGATTTCGCGCGATGACCCTGGGACACACGGTCATCATGGGGAGAAAGACCTTCGACTCCATAGGCAGACCCCTTCCCAAAAGAAAGAATGTGGTGCTTACCCGCAATGAAAATTGGTCGCATCCGAATGTTGCCGTGTACAATGATCTGAAGAAGGCCATAGCTGAGTGTGCGGAAGAAACCTTGATGATCCTGGGTGGAGCAGAGATCTATGCGCAGAGCATGCCACTGGCCGATCGGCTTGAACTCACCCATGTTCACAGCCATTTCCAAGGAGATGCCTTTTTCCCTTCTATCGACGAGGATATTTGGAAAGCAGATCGCGGAGAAAAAAAGACCGATGCAGCATCAGGGATCAGCTACACCTTTACACGATGGCTCAGGAAACAGCCTTGAGTTTGCTCAGGGTCATCTTGCCCAACTTGGCCGTCACATAGTCGATATCGAGAACCAAGGGTTCCTTCTCCTCGCTTGAAGGGAGCTCGAACATGGCATCGTTCAGGATGGCCTCACAAATGGAGCGAAGCCCTCTTGCGCCCAACTTGAATTCCTGTGCTTTTTGTACGATGCAATCAATGGCGTCTTCACGGACATCCAATTCGATCCCATCGATTTCAAATAACTTCTTGAATTGCTTGATGATGGCATTCTTCGGCTCCAGAAGAATACGCCTGAGGGCCTCCGCATCGAGGGGATAGAGGTAGGTCATCACCGGCAAGCGACCAATGAGCTCAGGGATGAGTCCGAAAGTCTTCAGATCCTGAGGACTGACGTATTGCAGCAAGTTGTCCGTATCGATCTGCTCACGGCCGCTCTGACTCTGATAGCCTACAGCCCTCGTATTCATGCGATTGGCGATGTGACGCTGGATCCCGTCAAAAGCACCACCTGCAATGAAAAGGATGTTCGCAGTGTCCACTTCAATGAATTTCTGGTCAGGGTGTTTGCGTCCGCCCTGAGGGGGTACGTTCACCTTGGTTCCCTCCAGCAGTTTGAGTAATGCCTGCTGTACGCCCTCTCCGGAAACGTCCCGAGTGATTGATGGGTTGTCTGACTTACGGGCGATCTTGTCGATCTCATCGACAAAGACGATGCCTCTTTGTGCCGCCTCCACATCGTAATCGGCCGCCTGCAAAAGACGCGTGAGAATACTCTCGACATCCTCCCCCACATAACCGGCTTCAGTCAGTACGGTGGCATCTACGATGGTAAAGGGCACATTGAGCAT
>CATILC010000060.1 GCA_949516455.1 Flavobacteriia bacterium
TCCCATATCGCCGTGGGTGATATACACCTCTGGCCAAAGCGCAGATTCGGGCCGGTTCTTGTCGCTGACATACTGAATGCTGAGCTCGTGAAAGGCCACCTCGTGCACCTGCAGATCGCTGTCTTCCTGGCTGAACATATAAGTTCCGCTCGCCTCGAATTCGCTGCGAACGAATTGACCGGCTGCATCCACATGCAGCTGGTTGAAGGACTGATAGTAGATGGGATCGAGCGTGGGGCTTTCAAGTGATGGAAGGGGTTCGTAGCCGTAGATGAGCTGGTAGAAGGAAAAGCGCTTTTGCTCCGGATCGTATCGATAGGGCTCGTTGAAGGAAAAGGAGCGATAGTTCTTTTCGTAGAGGTAACCGTAGTGATCGTAGAGCAGGAAACTCTGTATGGGGGTGCCGTCTTTCTGCAAACTGGCCGCGCGGATCTGCCAGTTGTCCTTCTCTTGCAGAAGGACAACGATCAGCTCATCGCGGATCTCGAGCACATCCTTTTTGGTGATCGGATAAAAGCGATCCACAGCGACCTTCCCGCTCGGATTTGCCTTGTTCTCGTGTTCGTTGAAATAGGTCCATCCTTCGTCGCTGAACTGCTGAAAGGGCAGGTCTTCTGTGAGTGTCAGCGAATCCAGCTCCCCGGCCACGAGCTCTTGGAAGCTTTTAGAGAATTCGCTCTGCCCCTGCATGGAGCATGCAAAGGATGCGATCAGCAGACAGAAAAGAGCTCTTCTCATGGGACTAAATTTCGGGTATTCTTCTTACAGCTCCGATATGGGCATCGGACTCTTTTTTGGTTTCTTAGCAGGAGCATCCATCGGTATATGAGCTCAATCATCAAAAAGCGTGCAGTGATCGGGATCCTGATGATGGCCTCGATCTCTCTTCAGGCTCAGCTGAATCCGGGCAATGCCTATCTCAATGCCCGCGGTTGTGTGGTCTGCGATCAATACGCGCCTGGCGACAGCTTTTCTCTGGACAACGGACAAAGCTGGATAGAGGCCGTGGACAAACCCCTTTTGCAGCAGCGCTACAACAGCGGCGCAGACCTGAGCCGGAAGTGCATCAGCCTGGTGACCACCCATCTGAATAATTTCTTCGAGGGCGACAGCCTCTTCGATCAGGACATCAGCAGCTGGGACGTTTCGAATGTGGGCTCGATGGCGCTGATGTTCCACCGTGCAGATTCCTTCAACCAGCCGATCGGCAACTGGGATGTGGACAGCGTGGTGAACATGAATGGCATGTTCTATGGCGCGCGGCGCTTCGACCAGCCCATCGGCAGTTGGGATGTGTCCAGGGTCAGGAATATGGCCAGTATGTTCCGCGAGACGGATGCCTTCGATCAGCCCATTGGCAACTGGAATACCGCTCAGGTCACGGACATGGCGCGGATGTTTCGCGAGGCAAAGAAGTTCGATCAGAACATCGACAGTTGGGATGTGTCGAAGGTGACCAACTTCTACCATCTCTTCTCCAAGGCCGAAGCCTTCAACCAGCCTTTGAACTCATGGGATGTGCGCAGCGTGATCAATATGGCCGGCGCCTTCCGGGGAACCATCAGTTTCGATCAGCCACTGGACAATTGGGATGTTTCCACGGTGCAGAATATGTACAATCTTTTTTCGCTGAATCCGAGTTTCAACCAGGACATTGGCATGTGGGATGTCTCCTCGGCCACCAATATGAAGACCATGTTCCAGCAGGCCACGGCCTTTGACCAGGACATCGGTCAGTGGGACGTTCAAAATGTGAATGACATGACGGCCATGTTCAAAGGGGCGAGCAGCTTCGATCAGGACCTTTCAGACTGGTGCGTCCTCAATATTCCCACTCTGCCGCAGGACTTCTCCTTGAACTGCCCGCTGGACAGCGCACACTTTCCGCTCTGGGGCGGATGCCCCAATTTCTCGGCTCCAAGGGACGATCGCCCATTGGTCGAAGTCTACCCCCAACCCGTGACAAGCACGCTCTACGTTCATGCGCCACCAAGCAGCCGCATCCGATTGCTCGACCTTCAGGGCCGGTCGCTATTGGTCCAAAGAGCGGAGCCATGGCAGACCGTCATCGATATGGCCGCTCAGGCCAGTGGAATGTATGTTCTGGAGGTCTTCGATGGGCGGGAGGTCCACCGAATGAGGATCGTGAAAGATTGAATTACATACTTTTAGGCACAAATCATTTCCATGAAAAAGCTAACGCTCGCCCTTGGATTGCTCGTTGTTGGTGGAGCCACCGCTCTTTTTGCATTGCGGTCTTCAGATAAGCAGACCACCGTGGAAGCCACCGATTCAGAATATTGCGTCTGCACGCCCGATTGCCAGCCTGGCGATGAATGGTGCAGCTGCCCGGATCAGTGCAGCGATTGAGCCATTGATACAAATAAAGCAGCCCCGCCTTGTGCGGGGCTTTTTTATTCCACCA
>CATILC010000061.1 GCA_949516455.1 Flavobacteriia bacterium
AACTCCGGCTTTGTGATCTCCACCATCCTGCTCAAGATCTCCTTCTCCACCGATGGCGTAGTGAGCAATGCGCTCATTATCGGAGCGGTTCTTTTTGGTCTCCTCATCCTGCTCATCTATAACCAATACGAGCGATTGGGTGCACGACGCATGCCAAGCGATCTGGAGAATTGAAGCCTGGGACCATAGTCCAAATAAAGTTGCTTTGGGTATTTTCGTTGGCGGTAGCCCTTCACAATTCTACTCGAGTGTGGTATCCGACGAATGAGTGACGTAAAGAACATAGAACAAAGTGCCAAAGAGGCCGCGATCATCCCCGATTCGCGGTCCATTCAGTTGGTGATCAAGTCCATAATGTCGGTCTTGTTTGCCTATCTCAATATGAGCACATGGTCCATTTTCGGGAAAGGACTTTTTTGGATCATCTCTGCGTTGATCGCAAGCTATATGTTCTATGTGGTCTTCATTTGGGCCCGAGAGATCCTCTACTGGGTCAAACGAGGATTTCATCCCTTATTCGACCTCGCGCTCTTTTGCATCTCGTTTCTGGCTACTGCCGTCGCTCTCTTCCTTTTAAATTATTCCATTCAGCCCATGCTGTGAGCTGTCTTTTGGACAAGCTTTTACTTCGGTCGACGGCAATGATCATCGGATGGGTGTGCCTCATCCCATTGAGCCCAAGCCTGATGGCTCAGGTTCCAAACGGAAATATCTGGAGTGACGGAGGCGTCTGTCCCATCATAGGAAAGGGACTGGGTGGATCTGATCTTCGGCTCCAATTCTGAGTTGCGTGCACTGGCCGAAGTGTATCCGGGCGATGACGCACAGCAGAATTCATCTAGGATTTCGTTGCTGCCTGGGCAAGGGCGATGGAACTCGACCATTCCAATCTCTTGCCCAGAACGCGATACATCTTTAGATCAAAGCTACTTTTCGAAGTAGCTTTTTTTGCCCTGCTTCTATCGAATGATCAGTACCTCATCGGCGAAGATGTAGGTCGGATAGCCAGCTCCAGGGTGCCATTCGGGAAGCGTTCCCAATTGGTCTGCTTCTACACGGATGTATCGAAGCTGACGGTTCAGCGGCAGTTGAAATGCTTCGACGGAACTTCCCTCTTCCTTACTTCGGTCGCCTATGTGCACCACTCCCAATGGTGACCAGGCCTCATCCGCTTCGTTCTTCCCAAAAAAGGCCACGCGAGTTGGGAAACAGATCCAAGACTTGACATCCTGAAGGCAGTTCAAGCCCACTGCATTGATGGCAACGGAAGACTGGAGGTCCACCTCGGCAACGAAAGCCGCGCCTTGCACGCCGACCCAATTGCCCTTTCTCCATTCTTCATCACCGAATACACCATCGACAAGAGCGTCAGGCCCTCCTGCGCTGTACTGCGCACTGGGTGGATTCATCCACCGGGCTGTGTAGCGATTCATTCGCTTGTAAAAATGAGCGATGGCAGCCGCACCTGTATCTGTTCCTTTCATGAACCGCAACTCCAATCTCCCACTCTCCCGCACTTGAAAACGCTCCAGGGATTCATCCTTGACCTGCTGCATAAGGCGATCGGGTTTTCCCTTTGGCAACCAACTAAGCTCTACCGAATGACCCTCAGGGTTCTTCCATCTGACTTCCGTGGAATCAAAGAATACGGAAGCTGCATATTCCATGACCGGAGCCTCGATATAGGACGAACGGACTGATGTCAGGTAGACCCTGTCCATGGTCGTTCCCCAGTCAGAAGGGGTCTCTGACATATGGAAAACGAGCTTTCCACCTTGCATGAAATCTCTGTGGCGAAGAAAGTTATTCTGATGATCAAGGCCGTTCAATTCCACATGGTCGATGTACGGACCCGATCCCGATCTGCGGATCCGGAACACTTTTCCGTTGCCCATCCGAATGTTGGCGCTGTCCAAAGCAGGATATCCGATCACATAACGCGGATCACCGGGACAAACTGGGTAGAAGCCCAAGCTGCTGAGTACGTACCAGGCACTCATCTGTCCGCAGTCCTCATTTCCGCTCAGACCATCCGGCGCATTGTGATACATCTCCTCCAAGATCTGCTTTACACGCTGCTGCGTCTTGTGAGGCGCGCCTGCTGAGTTGTAGAGATAGGCGATGTGATGCGATGGCTCATTTCCATGAGCGTATTGTCCGATCAGCCCGGTGATATCTGCCTGCGTTCGGCCTGTGGTACGTTCATCTGCAGAGAAGAGCGCATCCAGTTGGGCTTCGAGTGCCCTGGGCCCACCCAGTCTTTTCATAAAGCCCTGAATGTCGTGCGGCACGTAAAAACTGTATTGCCAGCTGTTGGCTTCGGTGAAGTGATTGTTCACTTGCCTTGGGTCAAAATCCGCCACCCACTGCCCGTTCGACCTCGGGTGCATAAAGCCCTTTTCGTCCATTAGATTTCGGTAGGCCAAAGACGATCTGTCGTAGGATGAGGCCAAACCGATCTGGCCTGCCTTACGGGCGATCTGGGCAACACAAAAATCGTCGTAGCCATATTCCAGGGTCTTTGAAACACTTTCGTACTCGTCCTGAAGGTTCAAAAAGCCTTTTTTGCGGAAATCCTCCATTCCAAACATGGGGTGCATCGAACTCCCCCGGACCATTTCCAAAGCCTTGTTCTTGTCCAGAGGACTCAGTCCTTTGATGGCCGCATCAGCTACGACCGAAGCTCCGTGGTACCCGATCATGCACTCTGTTTCATTGCCCGCGAGTTCCCACACCGGAAGCCGGCCTGTCTGATCGAACATTCGCTCGAAGGTGCGGAGAAAATCAGCTGTGCGCTCGTGATCGATCAGCGTATAGAGCGGATGTGTCGCCCGATAGGTGTCCCAAAGGGAAAAAACAGTGTAGTGGTCCGAACTTGCCTGGTGAACTGCCCCGTCCATTCCCCGATAGCTGCCTGTCACATCACTGAAGAGGTTCGGGACGATCATATTGTGGTACAGGGCCGTGTAAAAAATGTGCTTCTGTTCCTGGCTTCCCCACACCTGAATCTTACTGAGTTCGCCGTCCCAAAGCAATTGGGTTTGTGTTTTTACTTCATCGAGTTCCTTTTGACCCACCTCCTGCTCCATATTCTGTAAAGCGGCTTCAGAACTGGTCGATGAAAGGCCGACCCACACCGTCAATGGCTTTTTCAGCTTTTTGAATCGAAGTACTTTCCGGTGTTTGGGATTTGAGGGGTCGGCAAGCACTTCCTCCACGGCCTGCGACAGACGAATGTGGTAGAACACGTTTTGGTCCAATGCCCATGCGGTGGATCGTCGGTTGCCCTTGAGGTTCTTTTCGTCCAGCTGAACGATCTCGCCCCCGAGCAACCGGTCCCTGTGCAACAAGTCGATAAGCAGATAGGCTGGGGCGCCCTTGGGAAAGGTGTAGCGATGAACGCCCGCCCGTGGAGACGCCGTCAGTTCCACCCGAATATCGTTGGCCAGAAGGACCTCATAAGATCCCGCATTGGCCTTTTCGTTCTTGTGGGAAAAGGCTGTCCGCACCTCGTCAGATGTCCACTTCACCCCGAGCATGGGCATCAGCAACAGATCTCCGTAGTCTGAGACTCCGGTTCCGCTCAGATGCGTGTGGCTAAAACCGTAGATGGCGGAATCCGAGTAATGATAGCCTCCGCAGCCGTCCCAGCCATCCAAACGGGTGTCCGGACTGAGTTGCACCATACCGAAAGGCGCAGTGGCCCCCGGGTAGGTATGGCCGTGTCCCCCCGTACCTATGAACGGATTCACCCATTCGGACTGTCCGAACAGCGAAGAGGCGCACATTGCGAGAAGCAGGGTAAGGAAAGTGTTTTTCATGTGTCTTTGGGCTTTAGACGATGACCACTGTGGGCAAACCAGATCAGGTACAAATAAGCGGGAAGGAGCATCCAATAGGAGGGCGCCCGTCCGATCGAATCGGCCAATAGACCTTGGATAGGCGGCAAAATGGCCCCGCCGACAATGGCCATGACGAGCAAGCCTGAGCCTTTGCTGGTAAAAGGACCCAGGCCCCGCAGGGAAAGGGCGAAAATATTGCCCCACATGATCGAGTGAAAAAAGCCTGCAGCCACCAGTGCCCAGGCTCCTGCAGC
>CATILC010000062.1 GCA_949516455.1 Flavobacteriia bacterium
ATGAAAGTCTGTAGCGGGCAGATCGGTGAAGCGCCGTCGGCCCCGAATAAAGAAATCCGCTGAAACCGATCCCTTGTAGACTTGTCCCAAGGGCCATTCGGCTGGAAGATGCCGCATGTCCTTGCGCCTTTCCCGGAGGGAACCCCATCGGCGATAGAAACTTCCGTGGGCCTGTACCACTGCCCAGGTGTGCCTGGGTTTTCCCTGCAAGAGAAAAAGCACACCCGCTGCTCCATCCAATAGCATCCTTTTGAGGATAACGGGAAAGAGCTGAGCGCCCGGCAGATTCTTGAAGAGCACAAAGAGGTTGTTTCGGAAATTCAGATAGGTCTTCCTCGGATCGAGATTGCTTAAGGTGCCGCCACCTACGTGGTAGACCACGGAGGAACTGACATAACCAACCCGATGCCCCATTCGGTGGAATCTCCAACAGAGGTCGATCTCCTCAAAATGGGCAAAGAAGATCGGATCCAGTTTTCCGGCCGCTAAAAAGCATGACCTGCGCACGGCCAGACAGGCGCCGCTGGCCCAAAAGATCGGCTGGGCGTCGTCGTATTGCCCATGATCTTCCTCGAGTTCCTGAAAGATCCGGCCACGACAAAAGGGATAGCCCAAAACATCGATGAATCCGCCGGCACCGCCTGCATATTCAAAGCGGTCACGCTTTTTGTGGTCCAGTATCTTGGGCTGAACGGCGGCCAGCTGCTCATCGGCTTCAAATGCGTCCACGATGGGCTGCAGCCAGTTTTCACTGACCTCCACATCCGAATTCAGCAAGACGACGATCTCCTCATTCAACTGTGCCATCCCCGCATTATAACCGCCCGTATAGCCCTCATTCTCTGCATTCAGTATCTGCCGCACTTCGGGAAAGGATCGGTTGAGCAGATCGACAGAATCGTCCGTGGATGCGTTGTCGATCACGTACACCTCTGCATGGGAACGGCTGTGCTCCAATACGTTGGGTAGGAACTTTTCCAGCCAGTGCCTCCCGTTGTAGTTCAATATGGCGACCGCGACCTTTTCCCTATCCATTTTCGATGGTTCGGTGTTTCCAGCGTCTGTGGGACCAGAGCCAATGCGCTGGCTCTTCCCGGATCTCCTCTTCCAGCCAACGCACATGGGTATCGGTGATCTGGTGCTCGGGAAGTTCCTGTGGGCGATCGGTCAACAATCGGGCTTTCAGGCTATAGTGACCGCGCGAAATACGCTTTGCATAGATGAATACCACGCTCAGGTCCATCTTTTTTGACAAGTTCTCTACACCCAAATGCACCGGTGTATCCATGCCGAAAAAGCGTGTGCGGTATTTGATGCGTTTTTTCTGCGGGCTCTGGTCGGCCATGAAGATGTAGGCGGCATCCTTTACAGGATTGTTCAGCATAAAGGGATAGGTCTTATCCATTGGAAAGAGCTTCAATGCAAATCGCTCCCGGATCTCCACGATCTTCTGTCCCATACAGGCATTGCGAAGGGGTTGGAATACGGCAAATACCTTTTGCGGGATCAGCAATGGAAGTCCGGTGGCCATCCATTCGAAATTCGTCTGATGTCCCCAGACCAGCATGACCCCTTTTCCCTCTTTCTTCAATCGTTCAAAGATTTCGGGGTTTTCAAGCTGCATTCTTTGGCGCATTTCCCTTTCGGAGAGCGAGGTGCTTTTCACCGATTCAACAAGGAGATCGGCTAAATGACCGTAGAAGGAACGGGCTGTTTTTTGGATCTGTGCGCGGTCCCACTCGGGGAAGGCCAGTTGGAGATTGCCGAATACCACCTTCTTTCTGTAGCGCAAAAGGTAATACGCGAACCAGGCCAGACCATCTGCAAGCCCGTGGAGTATCGACATGGGCAGCAAGGAGATCAGCTTAAGTGGAAAAAAGAGGGGGGTGCAGGCCTTCATCGACGATTGACTCGATCCATGCTCCCTCCATTGATGATCAGATTGCTGTTGGATCGCCCTCCGTGCTGAATGATGTCGCTTCCCGTTTCATCGATGTCCATACCGGGCAGGATGCGCTTGTTCAGCACCAGGCTCCATCGCGGGTTGAAGACTTCACCGAAGGCATTGCTGTGAATGAGTTCATACTGATCTCCAGCGCTGCTCAGGTTGGCAAAGATGAAGACCTTGTTCACTTGGTTCTGAGTGGATTCAGAGCGCAATCGGTTGTATTGCCAGATCTCATAAGGGTAGGACGAGGGCTCGTATTTCCGGTCTTCGATCAGGTCGGGTCGGCCGTATTGAAGTTCGACCCGCCCCCGATCCGTCTTGTAGCCGGGAGTCGTCCGCGCATCAAAACGGGCATTGACTGAACGCACGGCCTTCAGGTAAATCTTGTACCGATCGCCTGCCTGTGCACCATATCGCTGGCTCCAGAACCCAGCAACGAATCGGCGACGCTGAACATCTGTACCGTTGTTGAGCAACTGGTCGATCTGCCTTCGCTGAAGTGCATCTGCAATGGGGTGGAGCATGTCCACCAGGCTGCGGAGGCTGTCCTTCTCGGACAGTGGCGGCAGCCAGTCCATTCCGTCCAGAATTCCGGCTTGTTCCGAGTAGTCTTCAGATTCGATGTCCGACTGACGATAAAAGAGGGTCTTGTGGCTGTCCAGCGTATCGCCCTTTCTGCTGAGCAGGTCGAGATGCAGGTAGTAGAGTCCACGCGGCAATTCCGAAATATTCAATCCGCCGTTGAGCTTCAGGTCCGGGGCAGCCGTCAAACGCGAGAACGAACCGTATTCCCCTAAAACTTCCGCCTTCATTTTGCTCAGGTAGTAGCGCAGAAGGAAAGATCCTTCACCACTCTTATCCAGATTGTAGGCCTCACAATTGAAGTGAAGACGCTGTATGTTCTCGGCGACGAAGTAGTCGCCGGAGGGCAGGAGTGGATCGGGTTGTTTTTTGGGATCTTCAGCGACGAACAAGAGCGGATC
>CATILC010000063.1 GCA_949516455.1 Flavobacteriia bacterium
CAGAGATGGAAGATCGCTTCATCGACCTAATGATGCCCAATGGGGTGGAATTCGAACTGCTTGGTCATGTCACCAAGGGGAGTGTGCGGATCGATGACGTTGAATGGGGAGAAGCCGCTCAGTACCGGAGCATCTACGACGAGGCCCTCGACCACGCTTTAAGCCCGAACGAATGATGGTCCAAATAGTCGCCATGATCTGTCTGACGGTGATCATCCTTGCCGTTCTGAAAAAACAGGGATAGACGCGCCCTTCTTTCAGGCAAACTGCCTGACGTCTTCCGCGCTGATCTCTTCCTGCCCGAGAATCATCAGTCGCTCGACCAGGTTGCGGAGCTGTCGAATGTTGCCGCTGTAATTGAGTTTTTGCAGTTCAGCGATGGCCTGATCCGCAAAAGATCTGCCGCCCATCCCTTGTTCTTCAGAGATCTGCTGGAGAAAATGCGATACGAGCTCGGGAATATCCTCTTTGCGCTTGTCCAATGCCGGTACCTCAATATTGATCACACTCAACCGGTGGTACAGGTCTTCCCGAAAGCGCCCTTCCTTGATCTCCAGTTCGAGATCCTTGTTGGTCGCGGCGAGCACCCGGACGTCCACCCGAACGTCTTTGTCGGATCCCACAGGAGTGACCCGAGATTCCTGCAGCGCGCGGAGCACTTTGGCCTGTGCGCTCAGGCTCATGTCTCCGATCTCATCGAGGAATAAGGTGCCACCTTCTGCTGTCTCGAACTTTCCCTTGCGGTCCTTGACCGCGGAGGTGAAGGCGCCTTTCTTGTGTCCAAAGAGTTCGCTTTCGATCAGCTCTGCGGGAATGGCTGCGCAGTTCACCTCGACAAAGGGTCCTTTGGCGCGAGCGCTTTGTTCGTGCAGTCCATGCGCCACCAATTCTTTCCCGGTTCCATTGGGCCCTGTGATGAGCACCCGCGCATCTGTGGGCGCGGCTTTCTCCATGATCTCACGCACCTTCTCCAAGGATTTGGATGCGCCGATCATTCGGTACTTCTTCGATACCTTTTTCTTCAGTCGGCGGACCTGGTCCTGCAGTTGCTGGCGATCCAGTGCATGGCGAACAGTCTGCAACAACCTGTTCAGGTCGGGTGGTTTGGAGATGAAGTCGTACGCACCCTGCCTCATACAGTCCACAGCAAGTTCGATATCTCCGTGGCCAGAGATCATCACTACGGATGTATTCGGGCTGTGTTCCTGATAATGCTTGAGCACCTCCGTTCCGTCCTTCTGAGGCATCTTGATGTCGCACAAGAGCAGATCCCATTCCTTTTCACACTGGGCAATGGCCTGCGCCCCATTTTCCACTTCTTCGATGGCCCATTTGCCATTTTCCTCCTGGAGGATGTTCTTCAGGACCCTTCGAATGGCGGCCTCATCTTCAGCGATCAGTATCCTTGACATGATTCATTGATTCGGACAGAAAGATACTTCCTCAGGAAAAAATCTTCAAGGCGTGTAGGAACAGGAAAAGATCAGTGTCTGAGCCACTTCCAAAGGGTGGCCCAGTTCACTTTCTGACCGTACATCAGAATGCCGGTACGGTAGATGCGACCGGCGACCCAAACCGTTCCCAGTGAACCAGCGATGAGCAGGACCACAGAGAGGATCAGCTCCCAGGCTTCCACGCCGAACGGAATGCGTGCCACCATGATGATGGGCGAGGTGAACGGCACCATGCTGAACCAGAAGGCCAATGGACCATCTGGATTCTCGGCCACCTGTGCCGCCACTATGATGCTGAGGATAATGGGGATGGTGACGGGAAACATGAACTGCTGGGCATCGGACTGACTTTCCACTGCAGATCCAATAGCGGCGAAAAGAGCGGCATAAAAAAGATAGCCCCCAAGGAAATAAAACAGAAAGCTTCCCAGCAGGAGCGGGAGATTCAGTCCGTCCACAACGCCCTTGATACGAGCGAACCCTCCTTCAGCGGCCTGTTCGATCATTTCCTGGTCCACCTGTTCCATGGCGGTCAGTGCTTCCATCTTATCGGCCAGATAGACATTGGCAAAGACACTATAGATCACTGTGGAAAGCACGACCCAGATCAGGAATTGTGTGAGTCCCACCAGGCCGATCCCCGTGATCTTGCCCATCATCAATTGGAAAGGCCGGACCGAGGAGACGATCACTTCAACAATGCGGCTTCCCTTCTCTTCGAGAACCCCCATCATCACCTGAGAGCCAAATAGGAACATGAACATGTACATGAAAAAGGCGAAGAAAAGACCGATCATCATCTTGACCTCGACCACCGATTCCGCAATGTCTCCGCCCTCTTTCAGGTCAAAACTCCTCAGATTCACCTGTGTTTTGGTCTGTGCGATCACTTCCGGATCGACGCCTTCGCTGCGAAGCTTGGCATTCTGTATCCGAGAGCGTATCTGATCTTTGAGGTAATTCTGTAC
>CATILC010000064.1 GCA_949516455.1 Flavobacteriia bacterium
ACCATCGTCATTGGTGAACACGACCTTTTTGTCACCGGAAATATCAATGACCGACTTTCCTTTTTGGGTGAGGTGACTGTTACGGGCTCCGGAACCTCTTCGACAGGATTCCAAGCCAGTATTGAACGCGCCCGATTGAAGTACAATTACAAGGGCAACCACAGCCTCCTCTTTGGAAAGATGCACACAGCCATCAATTATTGGAACGACGTATTTCACCACGGACGCCTGTTTTTCCCGACCATCGACCGCCCCATGAATTTTAAGTTCTTTATTCCGGTTCACGCCACTGGTCTAAGGGCACAAGGGCAGAATTTGGGGAAATTGAATTTTGGATATGACCTACAGCTGGCCAACTCGGGTTCATCGAGCGATGTACGCCATACAGAGGGATTCAATTTCTCATACAACGCTTCCGTCCACATCAGGCCGGTAGATGGCATGCGGATCATGGCAGGATTCAATCACGATGTCCTCCCCAACAATGAGGTCGGAATGCATTTCCATGCCGGTGATAGTCATTCCAGCCACAACCAGGATTATACAGGCGAAGTGCGGATGAATCAACTGCACAGTTCCATTGCATATTTCGGAAACAAGTGGGAATTCCTCAATGAGTTTGCGTACATACAGACCCGCACAGACACATTGGGCAAGGCCAACAACTTTACGCAATACACCTATCTCGGCTATCGCCTGAAAGACAAATTCGTTCCATATGCCATGTTCGACTTCATAAGAATGTCGGCAAATGAGTTGCATGCAAAGCGATGTCAGGGCCTGAAGTATGCCCTTGGAATGCGATGGGAGATCGATGCCCAGGTCAATCTGAAATTCCAGCTCGAGCGGTTTGGCCGTTTTGACGGGATCGACGATGTGGCGCCGGGTGTTAGAAAGTATGAGGTGAAATTCCAGTTGGCCTATGTGCTCTAGATTCAAATGGTTCATGCTCCCGCTGCTTGCGGTCTTGCTCGGAGCCTCAGAGCCCCCGGACAGGGATTGGTCCGACCTGACGGTCATCGGTTCCGGATTGGGAACAGAGGCTTTCACATACAGCCAAATGTCTGCTTATCTCCATGGCAACAACTTGCGCTGGCCCAATCAGAAGCAGGTCGTTTTGGTTTTGCCTTCCTCCGATCACCCGGGTGCTGAAAAAGTGGCACTGGCCGTTTATGGCAAATCGGTCAGTCAGGTCAAGCGCTACTGGCTCGCGCAGGTTTTTCAGGGACGTGCAACACCTCCGATTTACAAGGACTCGAATGAAGAGATCTTGAAATACGTGCAAAAGCAACCGGGAGCTGTCGGGGTCTTGGTCTCCTACAACGGATCAACAGAATTGTCTCTGGAACTTACCGACTGACCCGAGATGGAGCGCATCAAGCTGCATCAAACGGTCTCCTTTCGCTTTTGGCTGGTCCTGATCGTGTTGTCGGTCACTGTGGCCGTACCCGTGGTGCTGAACCTCTACAGCTACCAGAAAAAACTTTTGGAAGCCAATACCAAGGAGAGCTTTGATGCCAACTCCAAGATCGCAGCTTCCCTTGTTCGAAATGCTTTGGAACAAGACGATTTCCTGCTCCTCCAGACCTATCTCACAGAGATCCAAGAAAGCGGAAACTTTGCCTACATCGCAATTGTGGAGAAGGATTCCGTTTTTGTTTGCCAACCACCCGAACTGCGAAAGGAGGTACTGACCAATACCGAGGATTTCAACCAGAGCTTCGCTGATGTGCGCACTTCTTTTTTGAATGGAGAGCTCGTCCTTGCATCATCTAAAGCTGTCGATGCCACAGTGATCCAGGAATTGAGTCGCCCCCTTCTTTATCTAAGTGCTGCTGCACTCCTGACCACTTTGATCCTGCTGCTTCTTGGGAGTTTATTTCTGTCCCGTCCGGTTTTGCGTGCTGTTCAGGTGGCCAAGGCACTGAGTGAGCAAAACTATAAGGTGCCTATTTCAAAGACCAAGAGAAGCGATGAGATCGGACAGTTGGAAAACTCCTTGTTGATCCTCCGAGATAATTTGGGTTCGTATAAAGAGGAAAATGAACAGTTCACGGAGCGCTTGGAAGAAAAGATCCATCAGGCCACCCAGCGACTCGAACGCAAGAACGTCAGCAATCTGGTGCTGCTGGATATTTCCAACATCTTTCTGGGGAACAAAGAGGAATTGGGATCTGATGAAAAGGTGCTCGCTTCATTTGGGCGGATCAATGAGGCGTTTGAATTTTCTTTTGCAGCCGCTCTGATGAATGATGACGGAAAGGTGTCTGCAAGCTACTGCCTGGGTGTAGTGGCCCAGGTCATTGAACAATTGCCCATCTGGGGTAAGATGGCGGAAAGGCCTTCAGTTGGACATCTCTATCACTTTCTGTTGGATGCTGACGTTCATGATCCCAATCAAAACAGCGGGCGGGAATGGAACTTGTTGCTCTATCCCTATCGCGATGCCGAAAACCGATTGAATTATTTTCTATTCGAGGGTGAAGATGCATCGCAGCAGGAACTCGAGGCTTTCTTGAGCATGTATGTGAACCTCTACCGAAATTTCCATCGACTCGAAAAATCCGATAATGAACTGTTGGAACTGAACAAGACCCTCGAGCAAAAGGTGCTGGAGAAGATCAAACAGAATTTGGAGATGTCCAACAATCTCGTGGCACAGGATAAATTGGCAACCATCGGGGAAATGTCGGCTGCAGTGGCACATGACCTGAATACCCCTCTAGGGGCCATCAAGGCTTCCGCAGACAACATCTCATTCATGACCAAGAACCTGATCGAACAGGCCGGTTCTTTTTCTCAAAGCGAAACGCTTTTGTTGGCTGAGATGATGAATGCCGATCTGTTGTTGGATATCTTTAAAAACAGTCGGAAGGTTCGTGAAGAGCGAGCCAAGATCGAGGAGTGGATGGCGATCCACCGTCCTGCTCAAAAAGATAGTGGTCTGCCACATGCATTTGCCAGTGCGGGATTTGAGTCCACACACGTGGATTGGCTGTCCCGGATAAGTGATCTCGAATCGCCCGAAAAGCTGTTGATGGTCGTCAATGATGTGATGGGGATCAAGACATTCCTGCAGGGCATCGAAGACTCCGTGGACAAGGGAACACAGGTGATCCGAAACCTCAGCCGATTTGTGAGTGAGGATCTGGAGCAGGAACGCAGTGAAGTGGCGCTGCGCAATGGATTCGAGGTGATCGAGGGACTGTTCCGTCACCGGATCCGCGCCATCGACTCCTATGCGGTCAAGGTCGAACCCGATATCAAAGTATTCGGGGTAGAAGTCAAACTCTTCCAGATTTGGTCCAATCTCATCAAGAATGGCCTGGATGCATTGAATGAAGAAGGATTTGAACGGCCGGAGGGGAAGAAGCTGATCATCGAGGCGGTGCGCGTTGAACAGGGAATGGTCGATGTGCACATTCGAAACAATGGACCAGAGATTCCAGAAAATGTCAAGGGCCGGATCTTCAAGAAGTTCTATACCACGAAACAGCGGCGGCATGGCACCGGACTCGGTTTGAGTATAGTGACCAACTTGGTCGCCGAGCACAAGGGTGAAATATCGCTGAGCTCAGATGCCGATGAAACGGTTTTTACCGTTCGACTGCCCTTAGCGGGAGAGGCAGTGGCTTGATGGGGTCAGCCCCATGCCTTAAAAAAAAGCTATGTCAGTCGGTTGTGCTGCGCGCCTTCTGATAACGTCGGAACAATTCGGCAGATCGGCTAAAAGGCAATGCGGACGAATGGCCTTTGAGCAGTGCTGCTGCCTCTGGATCGTTCTCCAGCCAGAGATCGAGTTCGTCCTGTACCCATTCATTCAATTGGGCACGTACCCAGTATCGGTCCTGTGCGTTGCGGTTCTCCTTCAACCAGCCACTTGCGATCAAGGAGTTGAAGTGGTCCATCAGATGGGTCCAGATACGTTCCATATCACCCTGATCCAGTGAAGTGCAGATGTCGGTAACCACTGGGCGTCCATGAGCAGGAACAGGAAGCATAGCCATGGACTGCCGCAACTCCGCGAGGGTTTTTTTTGCGGGTACCACATTGTTGCCGTCTGCTTTGTTGACCAGAACAAGATCAGCCACTTCCATGATGCCGCGCTTGATCCCCTGCAGTTGATCCCCAGCTCCGGTGATCATCAGCAGGATCATGACATCGCTCAATTTTTTCACCAGGTCTTCGCTTTGGCCAACACCAACGGTTTCGATGAAGCAATACTGAAATCCGGCAGCTTCACAAATGCGAATGATCTCCTGACTTCTGCGTGCAACGCCGCCAAAAGTTCCTCCAGACGGGCTGGGACGGATAAAGGCCCTGGGATCTCGCGCCAGATCGTTCATTCGGGTCTTGTCGCCCAATATGCTCCCTCCACTGATCGGGCTGCTTGGATCGATGGCCAACACAGCGACTTTTTCTTCTCGTTCGCGCGTTATGTGAAGGCCGAGCTGTTCAAGAAAGCTGCTTTTTCCCGCACCGGGTACTCCGGTGATCCCTATGCGCCAGCTTTTCCCAGCGGCTGGCCCCAGTTTCTTTAGAAGTTCCTCTGAACGTTCCCTGTGCTGCGGCAATTCACTTTCTACCAAACTAATGGCTTGGCCCATTCGGGCGCGATCGGCATTATGGATGCCCGTCACAAGCTCATCGATAGATGGGGAATCAGCCATGGCCGTTTTGTTCCTCTTTCAGGATCTCCATAACGGCCTGAGCGATCGGGGTACCGGGCCCGAATATGGCGCATACCCCGGCCGAGTAGAGAAAGTCGTAATCCTTGGGCGGGATCACTCCGCCAACGACCACTTGAATATCCGGACGGCCAAGTTCTTTGAGTTCGGCGATCAGATCTGGAACGAGGGTCTTATGTCCAGCCGCAAGGGAACTCACACCCACAAAGTGCACATCGTTCTCCACCGACTGCAGGGCGGCTTCTGATGGAGTTTGGAACAAAGGGCCTACATCCACATCAAAACCAAGATCAGCAAAGCTGCTGGCCACCACTTTCGCTCCCCGATCGTGTCCGTCCTGTCCCATTTTGGCGACCATGATGCGGGGCCTTCTTCCGTTCCGTTTCAGGAACTTCTCGACACCTGAACGCGCCTCCACATAATGCTTGTCTTCTTTCATCTCTCGTGCATAAACGCCGGATACTGAACGGATCTCAGCTTTGTAGCGTCCAAATTTCTGCTCAAGGGCCGCACTGATCTCTCCCAGACTTGCCCGTGCCCGTGCGGCATGCACAGCTTCTTCCAGCAGATTGCCCGTTCCGGTCTCGGCCAAATGACTCAGCGCATTCAAGTGAAACTGTACCTTCTCGGGATCCCGCTTTGATCTCAGTTGGTCAAGACCGTGGAGCTGTTGCTTGCGCACTTCGCTGTTGTCTACTTCGCGGATGTCGATCTCTGTCTCCTCTTCCCTCCGAAAGGCATTCACTCCGACGATCAGGTCCTGCCCGCTGTCGATGCGCGCTTGCTTTTTAGCCGCAGCCTCTTCGATCTTGAGTTTTGGCAGGCCACTTTCGATGGCAGCTGTCATTCCACCCAATTCTTCCACTTCGTCGATGAGTTCGCGGGCTGCCGAAATCAATTCATCTGTTCTTTTTTCCACGTATCCGCTCCCTCCGTACGGATCGATCATCCGTGTAATTCCCGTTTCCTTCTGCAGATACAATTGCGTATTGCGCGCTATGCGCGCCGAAAAATCAGTCGGCAGGGCAAGGGCTTCGTCCAAGGCATTGGTGTGCAGGCTCTGCGTTCCGCCAAGCACAGCGGAAAGTGCTTCCAAACAGGTGCGCCCAACATTGTTGAAGGGGTCTTGCTCTGTGAGGCTCCAGCCACTCGTCTGGCAATGCGTCCGAAGATTCATGCTCTTGTCCTTGTTCGGCTGAAACTTTTGGACCATTTCCGCCCAAAGTTGCCGACCTGCTCTCATCTTGGCCACTTCGGACAGATGGTCCATGCCAATGGCCCAGAAGAAACTCAGTCGGGGCGCAAAATCATCGACAGACAATCCGGCCTCCACGCCAGTGCGCAGATACTCGAGCCCGTCGGCCAGCGTGTAAGCCAGTTCGATCTCCGGACTGGCGCCTGCCTCATGCATATGATAGCCACTGATGCTGATGGAATTGAAGCGCGGCATCTGGGCACTGCAGTACCGGAAAATATCTGCAATGATGCGCATGCTCGGTCGTGGCGGATAGATGTAGGTGTTGCGCACCATGAATTCCTTGAGAATATCGTTCTGTATGGTACCTGAGAGTTGATCCGGACGAACCCCCTGTTCTTCGGCAGCGACGATGTAGAAGGCCATGATCGGCAGGACTGCTCCGTTCATGGTCATGGATACAGACATCTCATCCAGTGGAATGCCATCGAATAGAACCTTCATGTCTTCCACACTGTCGATGGCCACGCCGGCCTTGCCAACATCTCCTGTCACGCGCGGGTGGTCGGAATCATAACCTCTATGGGTGGCCAGATCAAAGGCTACGGACAGTCCTTTTTGGCCAGCGGCCAGGTTCTTTTTGTAGAAGGCATTGGATTCCTCAGCAGTTGAATAACCGGCATATTGCCGGATCGTCCAGGGGCGTATGCTATACATGCTCCCGTAAGGGCCGCGAACGAATGGTGGGCGTCCGGCACAATGCACCCTCTGCCCTTCAGAATCCTTCTTTCTCGTGCTTCTGAAGGAAATACGGCTGAAGTCCTTACCCTTGCTCATCTGCCCAGGTTCTTTTCTGCGCTTTCTGCGAGTCTTCGCAGCGGCCATGAATGGGCATTTGGTTCCGTTTTCATGGAGTCTGAGCCAAATGGATGCAGACTTGATCCGATCACAGGATATGCGCCTTGATCATGCGCGTTTTGTTCGGCTTCGGCTTCTTGTGCTATTCTTTGTGAAAACCATGGATCGCAGACTGCACGAGATGCGCCACCTCGGTTCTGGATTTCCTGAAAAGCAGACCAGCCCGTCTCGGACAATTGTTCGGTCAGCGCCTCGACCGAATGACTTCCAGCAAGTGGATCTTCCAGTCGATCCAAGCGTCCTTCAAATCGAAGAAGGTGCAGGATGTTGACTGGCAGATGTGCTTCGCCTTTTTCACTTCTGCCCAAATGGTGGTTGGTGAGTTCAATGTTTTGCGCCCCGCCCAAGACGCCACTTGTGGCCATCGTGGTCAGCCGCAATAAATTTCCGTGGTGGTCGGACGCAGAGAGAGGTCTTCGACTGTTTCTTGCGTTGATGAATGGCTCGGTACGGGCGCGGTTTACAGTGTCCAGATAGAACGACCACAGTTCCCTAAAGGCGCGCAACTTGGCCGTTTCCAAGAGAAAGTTCCGACTTATGGAAAATCGGAAATGCAGCTGATCCGGCGAAATAGTCGAATCCTCTTCCAAGACTTCGTGCGCCATGGACAGCGCCAATCCCAGTTGCGTATCCATTCGGGCTCCTGATTCCTCATATGGGCTGCAGTCGATCAAAACGGGGTGCCTAAAGAGCTGAGCAGCCTCGAGTATTCGAAGCTCATCTAAGCTTTTTTGAAAGCTCCTCCCCCCAGATTCGTCTGAAGAAAGCCCCGCCCAAAGGTCAAAGCCCAAAGCCGTATTCAGGTCTTTCTGATCCTGCCTTTCAATGAGGGACTTCCAGTGTGCGATCCAATTTCCCGATAATTCTTCAGGCCGCAGTTCGATGCGCAGGAATTCGAGTTGGATGCCCTTTAAGGCCTCGGTAAGATCAGTATCGGGACGAAATCGTATGCGCAAACCATCTGCGCCTGTGTTCAGTATCTCAAGTGCCGAGCCGGGGAGGTCATTTGGGCCAACGCTACAGCTGGCATGCCATGAATACGGGCCAAATAAAGCATCCTTGGGCCTGGGATACTCGGCCGAATGGAAAGGCGGGGTCTGGAATCCTTCCCACCACTCGGTAAACAGTGTCTCTTCTGGACGGCCTTTGAGTTCCTTTCGGATCACCTGCCACCAGTCAGCGGCATCGGTGCGGGGGAAAACAGATGAGCGATCGGACATCAGGAAATTTCGTTCCATCGAATGTACGAAGGAGAAAGCCCATGGTGGATCAGGAAAACATAAGACAGGGCTTGTTCATAATTTCCCATTGTCCAAGAACCGTTTGTTCTTCATCTCTTCTAAATTCATTTGCGTGAACAACAACCGTATCAAGCGTCTTTTCCGCTCACGAAATCGCTATCTGATGGTGGCGCTCGGCTTCGCCGTTTGGATGCTGGTCTTCGATGCGAATTCTGTACTCCTTCACATGGAGCTCAACCAGGAGATCGAAAAGCTGGAGAAGGGCATCGAATTTTATCACCTTTCGCTCGCTGAAGACAGGGACAAGCTCGAACAGCTTCAGAGCGATCCCTGGCAACTGGAGCGTTTTGCCCGCGAGCAATATTGGATGTGCCGACCGGGCGAGGAGGTGTTTTTGGTTCCTACTGAATAGACATAAAAAAAGCCCCTGAGCAGGAGCTTTTCAATTCAAATGCTAGATGAGCGTCATCAGCTCAAGCTGTTCAGATGACGAGCGACTCCTGATTTCAAATTGTTCGCCTTGTTCTTGTGGATGATGTTTCGCTTGGCCAGCTTATCGATCATCGCAAAGAGCGCAGGAACCTGCTTCTCTGCATCCTTTTTCTTCTCGGTACTGCGAACATCCCGAAGCGCATTTCGCATCGTTTTGTGGAAATACTTATTGTGCTCGCGCTTCTTTTCGCTGCTGCGAACTCTTTTTAGTGCTGACTTGTGATTTGCCATAATCTTTGATTTAACTGGTAGCCCATAGGGGAATCGAACCCCTCTTTCCAGAATGAAAATCTGGCGTCCTAGCCGATAGACGAATGGGCCAAAGAACTCTGGGGAAAACCCCCGATTCCTTTTCGCGCGAAAAGCACCGCGTTTCTAAGGGAGCGCAAAGGTAGCGTAAAAATGAATTCTTACAACTCGTTCCGTCCCTTTACTGCGCTGGTCTTGAATCCAAGTCCGCTGGTCTTTCGGATGCGCAGTTCCTGGCTGATGTGCGCCAGTTGATGGACATTGATGTCTTCGATCGATTTGAGTGGTGGAGGTGTCAGATCCAGATCGAGTGCGTGAAGGATGCAGCTCCGAATGATCTTGCGCATGGCCTCCTTATCTGCGGTCTGATCGGCCAAATCTCTGAAGAGGAAACCCAACTGCCGTTGTCCCTCGGTGAAAAAACGATCCTCCTTGTTGATGTACAGCCGTCCGATCAGCTGCCCGTAGTCATTGAGCCGGCCGTATTTGATGGAATCCGACAGGAAATTATAGATGTGGATAAGCCCGAAATAGCCGTTCAGAGGTTGGTTCTTCAGATAGTCAGACTTCATCAGCTCGTGCTGATCTTCGAGCGCATAGGCATTTGTCTGCAAGAGAAAGATCAGAACATCCCC
>CATILC010000065.1 GCA_949516455.1 Flavobacteriia bacterium
GCCGCCTATGGAGCCAAAAAGATGTATGACAAAAAGGAAGAGTAAGACGAATACTCCTCCTCTTGAATTAAAAAAGCCCGGACAAACCGGGCTTTTTTTATTGTGCTTTCAGCGATCAACGCTAAAATTCATATTTCACATCCTGTTCGTTGTAGAAGTGGAACTCCATGATCGAAAAGGAATCGCGAGAGATCACTTTTAGCTTGAGCCGGAACTGCTTCGACCAGGTTTTTCTCAGGTTGCGAAACAGCCCCTGATTGATGTAAGACGCCACAAATGGGTGAACGTGCAGATACAGCGTTTTAATGCGCTCCTGATTGGCGATCATGCCCAAACGCGTCTCGATCTCTGAGATGATGGTGATCGGTGCTTCGATGGTTCCCTTGCCCTCTGGATCCTGCTCCCGTGTCTCGATCTTCAGGGCAGGCCGAACGCGCTGACGGGTGATCTCCACCAAACCAAAGCGGGAAGGCGGCAGGATCTTATGCTTGGCCCGATCGATCTTCATCTCTTCCTTTAGCTTGTCGAACAGAGCCTTTCGGTTCTCGCCTTTGTGCAGGTCGATGAAGTCCACCACAATGATACCGCCCATGTCGCGCAGACGCAACTGACGAGCGATCTCCTCGGCTGCCCGCATGTTCACGTCCAGGGCATTGTCTTCCTGGCTCTCTCCTGTACTCTTACGGTTGCCACTGTTCACATCGATCACGTGCATGGCTTCCGTATGCTCAATGATCAAATAAGCGCCCTGAGCAAAGGGCACATTCTTTCCAAAGGAGGTCTTGATCTGCCGTTCAACGCCAAAGTTTTCGAAAAGAGGTGCTTTCCCATTGTAGAGACGCACCATCTTGGCCTTCTCAGGATCCACAGATTCGAGATAGCCCCTGAGGCTTTGCTCCACATCTTCCGAATCCGTATGTACGGCCGTAAAGCTGTCGTTCAACAGATCGCGAAGAAGGGCTGTAGATCGATTCAGATCGCGGTGTATGCACTGAGGAGGACGCGCACCATTGATGCCTCGGTGCATGGACTTCCATCGTTTCAAGAGATTGCGCAGATCGGCCTCGAGGTCCTTGGACTCCTTGCCCTCTGCCACCGTACGCAGGATGACCCCGAATCCCTGGGGTCGTATCGGGTCTACGGCTTTCCTAAGCCGTGCCTTCTCCTCGCTCGATGAGATCTTCTGACTCACCGATACGCGGTTTGAAAAGGGTACCAAAACCAGAAAGCGCCCAGCCAAGGAAATCTCGGAGGTGATCCTTGGCCCTTTGTTGGAGATCGGTTCTTTCGCGATCTGCACCAGAACCCTCTGGTTGGTCTTCAGTATGTCTTCTATCCGTCCATCTTTATTGATGTCGGGTTCCTTGCTGAAATCCTGTAGCTGCCATGGCTGCTTGCCCTTCTGTGTGCGGGTCAGGAATTTATTCAAGGAATGGACCTGGGGTCCAAGGTCGTGGTAGTGGAGAAAGGCATCTTTCTCATACCCCACGTCCACAAATGCGGCGTTCAGACTGGGAACCAGTTTTTTGACTTTAGCGACATACAGGTCGCCTACATTGAAACCCTCTTCGTCATTGGAGTCGCTGTGCAACTCCACCAGTTTTCCTTCGCGAAGAATGGCAATATCTGTCTGATCGCGCATCCGTGAGCTGATGTA
>CATILC010000066.1 GCA_949516455.1 Flavobacteriia bacterium
ACTTCCATATCTATTTGAACGGTGGATTCCTCATCGGGTGTAATGGTTTCCTTCGAGAGAAAGCGCGACTGAAAGGCAGACCCTTCCTGTTTGATGGTCAAAAGGTGTTCGTCCACGTTAGAAACGCGAACGGCTGCTGTATAGCTTCCGTCCAGTTCGTCGATGCCTATGCGCTGCACCTCTTTTGTTTTCAGGTTGGTCAGTTCAAGTCGGGCGTCGACCTGTGGCGCCCCCGCCTCATCTGCCACGGTGCCCCGTATCAAAGCTACTTGCTCCGGGCGCGCAGCTGCGGGCATGTCGAAGGAGAAGATGTCGTAGTCTTTGCGCCCCCCCTTTCGCTTGGTCGAGAAATAGGCTTTCTTTCCACTCAGGTCCACAAAAAGCCCCACATTGTTCGATTCGTTGTTGATCGGATATCCGATGTTCTTTGGGCTTTGCCAAACGCCCTCATACTGCCTGCTGTAAAAGATGTCAAACCCGCCCATACCCGGATGTCCATCGGAACTGAAATACAGGGTGCGGCTGTCCGAGTGCAGAAAGGGCGTTTTCTCGTTTCCTTCCGTATTGATGCTTTGTCCGAGGTTCTCCGGAGCCGACCAGTCGCCGTTTTCCAATCGATGGCATACATAGAGGTCGGTGCCGCCGTAGCCCCTTTTTCGGTTGCTGGCAAAAAAAAGCAGGTCGCCGTTGGCCGATACGGAGGGCTGAGATTCCCAGCTTTCGGCTGAATTGATCGGAGCCGGAAGAGGGCGGAGGCTGCTCCAATCCGAACCGAAACGTCGGCTGTACCAGATATCGCAATTCAGGTAGCCGGTATCGTTGGGCTGGCATACGGTGAAGAACAGCTCGCTGTTGGCGGCTGTAATGCTCGGCCCCCCTTCGTTGTATTGGCTGTTGAACGGACGGGGAAGCGCTTCGCCTGCCGGAAAACCGCGTTGTTGCCTTTGGCTCATGCTGAATTCCTCAACAAGTCTCATCCCATTGGCCGGTCCGCTGTATTTGTTCCTCTTTCGCAACCTCCGGGTAAAGAAGAAAAGATGCATGTCAGGGGAAATGCACCCGAGGTATTCATCGGCCGGCGTAGATATTCCGGGAACGGGTTTGGGGTCGTAGGGAACCGGGTGGGCCTTGAGTTCTTCCACCACTCTGAATTCTTCAAGGATGTTCTCAGCCTCTTTGACCAGTGCGGCGTCCCGTTCTGCATGTATGACGTAGGTTTCGAGCAACTCCCGGCCTCGCTTTTCTTTATTCGTCTCCAATAGCAGGATTCCCAAGTAGTAATACAGATCGGCCTTGTAATCCGGGCAAATGCGGATCACCTGTTCCCACATCGCCTCTACACCATGGAGTTCTCCTTTTTTTAGATAGAGTTCGCCCAGGAGATAGTGTCCGTGGGCATAAGAACGATCGAATCCCACCGACTTTTCCAAATACCGCTGCGCCTCCCGGAAGTCTTTTTTTCTCCAGGCGCGCAGTGCCTTGGGCAGTTGCGCTTCGGCCATCGGGTCAGCCTCTTGCTTGCACACACCGAGTTCCGGCTGAGCCACCAATTCGATGGACAACAGGATAAGGAGAAGGATGAGGGAGTAGGTTCTGCGCACCTTTTGATCAGGCTTTTTCAAGGGCACCTTCACTGGCAGCAACCGCAGTGGTAACGGTGATGTCGCCGGTTACATTCACCACAGTACGGCACATGTCCAATGGACGGTCCACAGGAAAGATCAAGGCGATCCAAGCCGGGTTGAGTCCGACGGAATCCAGTACGATGATCAGCATGATCAGGCCTGCGCTCGGTACCGCAGCAGAACCAATGGAGGCCAGGGTCGCCATCAATACAATAGTGGCTTGCTGGGCCACACTCAGATCGATCAGGTGGAATTGAGCCAAAAAGACCACTGCCACTGCCTGGTAGAAACTGGTGCCGTCCATATTGACCGTTGCTCCGATGGGAAGGACGAATGATGAGATCTTCTTGGGGATCTTCAAATGGTCATTGACAACTTCCATGGTGACTGGGAGCGTGGCTGCACTGCTGCTGGTAGAAAAGGCCAGGAACTGAGCGGGGCTGATGTTCTTGAAAAAACGCGCGTAGTTCATTTGCGGATGGATCAGGCGAACGATCAGCGGGTAGATGACAAATACCAAAAGAGCGAGTCCCAAAACAACGGTGATGGAGTACCAGCCCAATGCCTGCAAAACTTCCAGCAATGCCGAGGGGTCGTCTCCCGCCATTTCCACGAGCTTGCCGGACATCAGAGCAAAGACAAAGAACGGGGCCGCCTTCATCACCAGGTCGACCATCTTCAGGAATATCTCGTTGCCTGCGGAGCAGAACTGGACCATGCCCTGCACTTTGTCTGTGGGCAGGGAGATCATGGTCATGCCCAGGAAGAGCGCGAAAAAGATGACCTGCAGCATCAGACTTTCACCAAAACTCTTGAAGATGTTTGAAGGGACCATGTCGACGAGGAACTGCAATGGCCCGGACTCTCGATTGTTTTGAGCGGCCGACATCTTGGAGCGCGTAAAGTCATCTGAGCGCACTTTGTCCAATCGCTGTTGGGCTTCCATCTTCAGATGAGCGTATTGTGGATCGTTCAGGTAGTCCTTTCCGTCTTTGATCTCTGCTCCTTGCTGGCCGGCCCAGAGTTCGTAGCTCATGCGATTGGCCACGCGCTGATCCATGGCCACCCGCTCACCGGGCTTCAGTCCATTGACGAGCAGCAGCCCAAGGCTGACCGCCAAGGTGGTGGTGATCAGGTAAAGACCGAGCGTCTTCAGTCCCATTCTCCCGAGGGTTGTG
>CATILC010000067.1 GCA_949516455.1 Flavobacteriia bacterium
CTCATATCCACACTGAATGTCACATTGCTGCTTGCAGGAGGTGGGGGAGGTGGCGCTGTTGAACAAGCCGAACAGCTGTTCCAGCAAACGGCCTCAAGTGTGGTGTCCTGAATGGTCATCAGGTAGCGGTTGGTGAATTGGCCCGAAGAATCGGTCACCGTACATGGGTCGCCCTGAGTAAAGGACTCAGCAGTGGTCCATCCGTCCAGAGTGAACTTATACTCGATGCCGGCCGTGCTGACGCTCAGCGTGGTTTCATAGATGCTGTCGCCATCGGCGTCTGTCATCGGGTTACAGCTTCCGCACCAGTTGTTGAAGCTACCGTTCAGGTTGACTGTTCCAAAAGAACCAGAATACTGGCTCATGTCTACGCGGAAGGTCACATTCGCATTGGTTGGAATACCCACACAGTCCGAACAGCTGTTCCAGCATACCTCTGCCAGTGCTGTGTCGCCCAGAAGCTCAGCGAAGCGGTTGGTGAAGTTGCCCGTGGTCTTGGTACATGAAGAACCCGCTGTCAGGTTCTCCTGATCGTTCCAGCCATCGGCAGTGAATTTGTACTCGATCGAGTCAGCTGTCAGAGGAATGGTCACCGACCAGACGTCGTTGCCCATATCGGTCAGTGGGTTACAAGATCCGCACCAGCCGTTGAAGTCGCCATTCACAAAGATGCCTGAATAGCTTCCAGTGTAGTCGGCCACATCCACGGTGAAGGTGACGTTCTTGGTGGCGGGTGCTGCACTACAGGCAACGCAGGATTCCCAGCAGACCGTAGCCAAAGTACTGTCGCCATCAATGTTAATTGTCCGATTGGTAAATCCACCATTGGTCACTGTGCAGCTTGAGCCCGCAATGAGTGTTTCGCTGGCATTCCAGTTGTCCAAAGTGTACTTGTATTCGATGGCTCCAGGCCCGATGGAATCGACAGTGACGGAATAGATGCCGTTGCCCATGTCCGCCAATTGATTGGCATCTCCGCTCCAGCTGTTGAAGGTGCCGCTGACATACACATTGCTGAATGCTCCGCTGTAGTTGCTCATATCCACGCTGAAGGTGATGTTGCCCTGCGCCGCCGGTGGAGCTACTGGACATATGGTGCAGGATTCCCAGCAAACCGTGGGAACGGTGGTATCGCCCAAGATCCTTAAGAAGCGGTTCGTGAAACCGCCCTTGGTCTTCGTACAGGGCTCACCGCCGGCAAAATTCTCTTGTCCGTTCCAGCCGTCGAGGGTGAATTTGTAGTCGATGGAGTCGGAAGAGAGCGGAAGGGTCACAGACCAAAGGCCGTTGCCCAGATCGGTCAGTGGGTTGCATGCACCGCACCAGCCATTGAAGTCTCCGTTCACATTCACAGTGGTGAAAGAGCCGCTGTAGTTGCTCATGTCCACACTCAGTGTCACGTCATTTGTGGCAGGAGGAGGGGGAGGAGGTGATCCGGCCACGCTATCGCAGCTTGCCCAATAGGCGTAGAGGGTCTCGGCAGAACCGGTACGCATGTGGTAGCGGTTGAATCCACCTATGCCATTGCCTTCCGTGCAGGCACTGTCTGCTGCATCCAGCATTTCTTCATTGGCGCTGTTGGACACATCTCCATTGACATACTTGAAACGGATCTCAGCAGAGCAGATCTGTGGAACAGTCACTTCGTAGATGTTCGGGTCGTTCGTGCTGGGGCTCATGGCCAAGGCACCCGCCTGCCAGGGCGGAGAGGTGAAATCGCCCACCATCCAGACGCCTAGAGAGTCCGTTGTGACGCCTGTCATATTTACACGGAAGGTCACATCTGCTGCCGTGGGCATGCTCACGCAGACCGTATCGCTGTTGAAGCAATTGATGTCCGAAGAAGTGTGATTGACCACTGAGATCGAGCGGTTGTTGATGCTCTCCCAGGTGATATTTCCGTTGTAGTACTTCCTGAACTTGTAGGAATATGTTCCGGCCTGAAGTTGCTGGGTCACAGCGTAAACCCCGGCAGTACCGCTGGGGCTGAGCATATCGCCGCCTCCCCAATTATTGAAATCGCCGGCCACATCAACGGAGTCCCAGTTGCACTCGTTGTTCATGTCCACGCGGAACTGAACGAAGTAGGTCGGAGCAGAGCAGTTGCTGCAGCTGCCAAAGCAATAGGCAAAGAGCGCAGAGTCCCCAGAGATGGTCACCTCGCGGTTGTTGCTTGATGCGCAGCCACTTGGCACGCTTTCGTCGTCGCCCCAGGCATTGCCATTGACGTATTTGTATTGATACGAACCGGCGGGAAGCGATACGGTGACTTCATATATCCCGTCCCCGTCCGAATCGGAGAGTGCAGTTGTCCCCGGATTCCAGTTGCTTGGAAAGCCGGCGGCGGATTGAAAGTCTCCGGCCACATGGACCCCATTGGCACTGACCGTTTCCTGGCTCATGTCCACACGAAAGGTCACATCAAAATTGTTTCCTGTGGCACAAGGGGCGCATTGGGCGTAGCAAACGGCCGGTAATACGGTGTCCCCGCTAACGGTCAGACCTCGATTGGTGCCGCCCACTGCACAAGAAGTCGGTGTGATTTCATCTTGTCCCCAGGCATTACCATTGATGAATTTGTACTGGTAGCTTCCAGCGGGAAGCTGAACGGTTACTTCGTAAATCCCGTCCTGATCGGCATCGCTCAAAGCAGTCGTCGCGGGATTCCAGTCGCCTGGAAAACCTGCTGCTGCCTGAAAGTTTCCAGCTACATGTACGCCGTTGGCACTCACAGCGCTTTGTTGATTCATGTCCACTCGGAAAGTGACATTGAGGTTTTGAGCTGAGGATAAAAATGGAATACCCAAGATCAGAATGAATCCAAGTATCGATCTTCTCATATTCGGTTGGTTTAGGTTGAGTGTGATATATACACTTACAAGAATAGGAAAAATATAAGTGTTCACGCAACACTTAGCATCCTTGCTTGCCTGGAACAGAAAGTTTAGCGCAAAAAAAAGCCCCGCATTTGCGGGGCTTGAAAGTGCATCTAAGACAGCTTAGTGCTTGACCACCTGCTCAGTGATGATCTCGTCGTTGGTCTGTACGCGGACCATGTAGACACCTTGAGCCAGATGGCTGATGTCAAAGTCCACTTCAGCACCCTCAACGATCTGAGAGGCGATGAGCTTGCCGCTCATATCCAGGAGGCTGACCTCTGCTCCAGCAGCAGCTGCAACATAAAGGACATTCTTCGCTGGATTAGGATAGATGGAGACAACGCCCGCATCTGATCCATTCGCAGCATTGGTACCGCTCTTAGCGCCGGCACTGCTGTAACCCTTGGCCTCACGACAAGTGAACTCGGAATTGGTCGCGCTTGTGCCGTCGTTGTAACGGGTGAAGGCAACGAATTCGTAGTTACCATTTGGATTTCCACTACCTGCAAAGTCCACAGAGATCGTGGTGTTTTGCGTCAGTGGCGTATTGGTCCACGACTGAGTATTTCTCAGGCGATAGGCCATACGATAACCGATGAGCGTGGCACCCGTGGGCAGTGTAGGAGCAGTAAAGCTTCCGACAAAGATGGTTGGTCCACCCTTGGTCAGCGTGAAGCCACCTGGTACCGCTGTGTTGTCCAGAGTGGAAGCCGTGATGGAATCCGTTACTGTACAACCTGCTGCATCCGTGATGCTCACTGTCAGGGTCTGACCCTGAGAGGCGAAGGTTCGCTTGGTAGTGGCACCGTTGCTCCACAGTATGCTTGGAGCACCATATCCACCGGCGTATCCAGCACGCAGGAGAACGGAGTCAGCAGCACAAGTAGCAGATCTCTGCTCAACCATGGTCAGCGTCTGAGGCTTACATGGGATGGTCAGCGTGTCTGCACAAGCGATGGAAGAGTGCCATGTTCCGCACTGCTCCACTTCAATCCAGACAACGACATCTGATCCCTGCCATCCGAGTACGTTGATACCCTTATTGCCCTGGAGCGCTCCGTTGATGGTCTTGGTGCGTGTGTTGGTCATATCAGTAGACTGAGCATACTTCAAGCGGAAGTTGTCGCCCGCCAATGGACCGAACCATGCACGGTATGCACCCTGCTTGGCATTCAGAGTCTGGATGGAATCCACTCCGAAGCAAGGCATTGCGAGGGTAGTGAAGTCACCCATCACTGGCGCAGAAGTGTCGCCTGTGGCGCAAAGACCGCGTACGTAGTAGTCATAACCAGTAGCTGAGCTCAAGCAAGTGAGGTTGACACGCTCCTTGTTGGCCGTAACAGAAGTACCGCTGCCAGGAGTGAAGCCAGTCGCACCATACTCAACATACCACTGCTGGTGTGCAGAGTCTCCAACCCACTCGAGGCGAGCAGAGAAGTTGGTTACGTTGGTCTCGTTCAGGCCGGTCACCAATCCGCAGACTGCAGGTGGTGGAGCTACTGAACAGCTTGCAGTGAACGAACCGAGGTTCTGTGATCCGCTCAATGTAGAACCAGAAGCCCAGCTTGCTACCGTATTTCCAGAAGGATCAACGATGTCAAATGAAGCCTCATCAGACCAAGTGCCTGGATTCTGAACAACTACATTGGTTGCGTAGCCGTCACAGAGTGTAACAGTTGTGGTATCTGAGTTACCAGATGTGAAACCTGATCCGAATGCATCAACGATCACACCGTTCTGCTCGATACCGATCACTGTACCACTCCAACCGTCTCCATAAGTATCACCCATGATCACAGTGAACGGACAAGAGTTCGCTGCAGCACAGAGTGGGGTAGTGAAGTTACCCGACACGCTGGGTGAGTTGCCGTTTCCGTTGGAACAGACCTCAGAAACATAGTACGTGTACACTGCTCCGTTGGTCAGACCAGTGATGTTGTAGAATGTATCCGTAGATGTTACCATGGTGCCTGAACCTTGAGTGAATCCAGCAGGACCGTACTCAATATCCCATGACGTGGCAGCAGGGTCAGCAGAACTCCAGCTCAATGTAGCAGAGCTCGCGTCGATATTGGACGCTGAAAGATTCGTTACAGGGAAACAGAGTGGCGCCTCGTCGATAGAGAAGTTGTCCACCGCCATGTCACCTGTGAAGCTACCGTTCCGGTTACCCGAGAAACGGATCTCGATGACACCGTAGACCAGGTATGGGCTCAGATCCACAGTTGCTTCGATCCATGGGTCAGTGCCTGAATTCTGCTGCTGACCAGAGATCGACCAGATCACAGTATTCAGTGTATCGGCTACAACGCTTACCGCCAGGGTACCCATTGTTGCACCATACATGTGGTATTCGAAGGAAAGCTCAGGATTGCTCATACCAGAAATGTCCAAGTCTGGACTCCAGACTTCAGATGAACCTGCTCCTGTGGAAGTCTCCAGGTACATGTATTGTCCACTTCCACCGCTGCCAGCACTTGGTCCTGTATTGAAAGATCCAGTACCGCCTGAGATCGTCCTCCAGAATGGACCACCTGTATAGTTCTGGTTCCACCACCAGCAGTTCTCAGAACCAATGATTCCGCCGGCAGCACTCACAAACAGATCGTAATCGTTGTAGTAAGGTGCTACAGTCGGTGCACATGATGTGGTCACATTGAATGTGGCCCATGCACTTACATCACCAGGGCCGCAACTGTCTCTCAGCCAAATTGTGTAGGCTGTACTTGGCATGAGAGAGGAATCTCTAGCAGTACCACTGTTGGTATCGGTATTCATTACCGATGCCGAGATGGCTGTTCCAAGTGGAAGTACCGCCCACTGCACATAAGAGGCAGAGATGTTGGGCGTCCAGTTGAACTGAACCTGATTTGGCCAAATAAAGGCATTGGTAAATACAGGTGCTGGACAAGAAACTGTTGTGGTAAAGGTGATAGGACCTTGCCATACAGAGTTATCCGAAGAACAGTTGGTCTGTACATAGACGTCGTAGCTCGTGGTCGTTGTCAGTCCGCTGAGGACAGTGAACGTATCAGGAGTTGTGACGATGGTACCTGTGCCTTGAGCAAAGCCAGAAGGACCATACTCGACATTGTAGTCGATGGCGTTGTTGGCCGCAGTCCAACTGATCATGGCGCTTGTGCCGATGACCTGGCTTGCAGACAGTGCACCTGGCTCCGGGCAATCGGGTACCTTCTCCACTACGAAATCATCCACGAAGCAGTCAGGACCCCATCCTGAGGCAAATACAAATTCGAAGACCACATTCTTACCCGTGTAGGACGTATCGAGAACAATGATCTCATTGATGAAGTCTGCATCGCCACCCAATGGTGGAGCAGTATTCTGCGCATTTGGCGAGTCGAAAGCAGGACCCTGCAGATACTGAAGCGTATCCCAGTTGGATGTACCTGCTTCTGCAACACGCAGAGTCAGCGCATCATTCGGATAGGCTGTGCTGTATGAGTGTGCCCAGTTGAACTTAACCCGTGCATCGTTTGCGATGTCGATGGTTGGAGATACCGCGTATGCTACATTGGGTGTGTTGAACGACCAGAAAGATGCTTCCATGTAATCGTTGCCGTATTGGACTGGGGTAAATGTACCGTTGTCCAGATCCCAGCACGTAGGAGGCCATACACCAGTGGTGTCATCGAAGGTCTCCATGTAAGGCATAGAAACCGGAGCACACAGAGTGGTCACGGTAAGTGGTCCAACCCAACCGCTGGTTGCGCTTCCGCAATCGGTCTGTACATAGACGTCATAGCTGGTGTTTGGCATCAGCGCCGTGGTGGAACCTTGTCCGAAGACGCTGGTTGTTGTTGTGCCCTGAACAGAGAATGTCGACCCACTTCCTTGGCCATAACCTGCAGGGCCCCACTCTACGTTGAAATCGGTACCCGTAGCTGTCCAGCTGATATCAAAGCTTGTGGAGGTAACAGCGGTCGTTGTCAGACCAGATGGATCGAAGCAAGAAGGTGCCTCACTGATGCTCACATCATCGATGGCCATATCACTGGTGAAACTCGTGCCACTCTGTGCGCGGAAACGGATTTGAACACTTGATGCGCCAGTAGCCAAGGTTGCAGCCGCCTTGTCATAAGGTGCAGTCTGCGAAGCTGTTTGCTGTCCTGAAAGCAGGACAACATCTCTCTGCCAACCATTGATGTCGTCGTACACATCAACATGAAGGTCACCCATTGCGGAGCCAAACATGTGGTAGTAGAACTCAAGATATGGTGTGGTCAATGCAGTTACATCGATCACAGGAGAGAGAAGAGAGTTCGTATCTCCAGAACCACCCGAAGTCTCCAAGAACATGTAAATTCCAGAAGACGAACCTGTTGTGTTGTCCACAGTAGGTCCAGTACTGCTTGAGGGCGTCCCTCCGTTGTCTGCGTACCATCTTGGGTTGGAAGTGGATTGATGCTGGCTCCAACATCCAAAACGGTTGGCCGTTCCAGTTGAGAGGGATTCAAAGTCGTCCATCCAAGGCGCAGTCTCCAAGCATTCAGTGGTTACAGTCAAAGGACCTTCCCAAACACTTGTGCTGGTTCCGCAGTTGGTCTGTACATACACATCATAGCTTGTATTCGGCATGATGGCTGTTGTTGTCCCCTGTCCGTTGATCGTAACGGAAGTAGCGCCAGTAACAGAGAATGCAGCTCCGGTACCTTGGGCGTAACCTGCAGGGCCGTACTCCACGTTGAAGTCTGTGTCAGTAGAAGACCAGCTCACGTCAAAGCTTGCAGGCAGAATATTCGAAGCCGAAAGACTAGTGGGCTCCACGCAAGCAGGAAGTGCCTCGACGAGGAAGTCGTCTACAAAGCAGTCTGGTCCCCAACCAGAGTTGAAGATGAATTCGAAGACTACATCCTTGCCTGTAAGTCCTGCGTCAAGGATCATGACCTCTGGAACGAAAGTCGCAGCAGGCGTTGTGTTGCCCGCACCTGGAGCACTGAATGGAGGACCTTGAAGGTTCTTGATCGTATCCCAGTTGGATGTTCCGGCTTCTGCTACACGCAGGATCAGCTGGTCTCCAGGATAGGTAGTGCTGAACAGGTGGCTCCATGCAAATGAAGCGCGTGCATCTGCAGTCAAAGTGATCACAGGAGACACTGCTACTGCATAGTTACCTGAAGACCAGGACCAGAAGCTGGCTTCCATGTAGTCGCCGCCGAACTGAACAGGCGTTCTTGTCCCGTTGTCTATATCCCAGCAGTCAGGAGGCCACACGCCGTCGAAGCCTTCGAGATAAGGCATTGCAACGGTATTACAGGCAGTACGCCCAGTACCAGCAAGCGACCATCCGCTGGTTCCTGAACTACCGCAATCAGCCTGCACATACACATCATAAAGTGTATTGGCAGACAATCCGGTCAGTTGTGCAGAAGTACCTGTAGATGTCATTGTGGATCCTGTTCCCTGGGTAAATCCGGAAGGTCCGTACTCAATGTTGAAAGACTGAGCGTTACCACCGCTGTGTGTCCAGCTGAAGTCCAAAGTGGAAGCCGTAGAAACAGTATTGGACACATTCAAAGGAGTTTCACACTGGGGGATAGCTACCCAAGACCAATCGTCTGAATACCAATAGCTATAGGACTGGATCGCCAAAGCCCCGTTTGCAGGGTTGTGTGGGCGAACATCCAATACAATTGGGTTGTATGTGCCAAAAGCAGAATAGGCGATGACAAATGAATCCAATGGAACAAAAGTGCTCGCGTCTGTTGGGTCAGAAAGAACACCAAGGGCAATCGGACAACCCAATGTGGAACCCGCTCTTCCTGTAAGCTCCAGTCTGTGGGTACCCGCTCCCTGATTTGTGGTCGGGGGAAGGAGAACAGTCACTGGCGAAGTGGAAGTACCGCTCTGGTAGTAATAGTTCGGCTGTGAAGGCGTAGTGGAATTGGTTGTGGCATAGACGAAGCCAGTGGTACCCACTTTTTCAAAACAGCCCCATTTGGAGATGCTCGAACCCGTTTGGTAGGAGTCAAAGTTTTCCGTCCAAGTGGCCACAGGCGCGCACAGGGTGGTCCCCAGGGTAGCTGTAGGCGGAGAGTAGGAAGTACTGCTAACACACAGCTCGCGTACCCGGAACTCATAGGCTGTATTCGCCGAAAGACCGGTGACGGATGCCGTGGTAGCGGTCACAGTCAGCGCTGTTCCAGTACCGGCAGCAAATCCAGGAGCACCGTAAGTAACCTCCCATGTAGTCGCGAGAGAATCACCTGCATCCCATGTGATGTCCATGCTTGAAGACGTAGTGGCCGAAGCAACCACACTCAAGTTCTGAACAGGCGCACAAGCCGCAGGGTCAGCGATGGCTACATCGTCAAAAGCCATATCGCCAAAGTAGCTTGTGCCACGAACGCCGATGAAGCGAACGCTGATCGCTCCTGAATAAGCCGAGAGACTGATCGTTGCCTTGGTGTAAGGATCGAAGCCACTTGTGTGTATCTGACCAGGCATGGTCCAAACAGTGGTCCAGCCGGAGCCTCCATCGACCTGAACAGCCATGTCTCCCATGGTCGAACCATACTTGTGATAGTAAAAAGTCAACTCCGGGCTGGTGAGGTTGTCGATGTTCACCGGTGGGATCTCCGCGAATGAAGAATCTCCCAAAGTCGCCGGAGAGCTGGTCTCCAGGGCAAGGTACTTACCCGCCGAAGTCTGTGTGGTGTTGTCCACGCTTGGTCCAGTAGAACCAGAGGGCGTACCTCCGTTGTCTATGAACCAACCATATGTCCCCTGATTCGAGAGGACCCAGCAGTTGGCCAAAGTGGTGTTACCATTACTGCTTGAATTGGCCAAGCCCTCGAAGGTCATATAATATGGAGCTATGTACGGCTCCACCGGAGGACATTGGGCCAAAGCAAAATGGGATGAACCGAAGGACAGCAATGCTGCCAGGATCATCCCATTTTTGGCGTTTACTCTACTCGTCCACGAACGAGAGAGTCTAGAAAAAATAGCTTTTTTCATAGGTGTTGTGTTATGGGTTTAGAAACGGTTAATCGTCATGTCAATTTTAACTCAATTTATTAACAAAGCCAAGGGGTGGATTTTTTTTGTTGGTCAAATGCAGGGGTTAAGGCATTAATTTGGATTTATTTAATCGTAAAAAGTCATTGATATATAGACGATTACATATTTTCGGCATTTTTTGATCAGGCTTTTGCATTCACTTCACAGTGCGCGTGAAAAGACCATGAAAATAGAAAATATTGTAAGAAAAAACACACAATAAAGAGGGTTTTCCACCACTTCGTCTCGGTCTTGGAATCAGACCGTGCGCTCTTCTGAAGGCCCAAAGAAAATTTCTGAAGGCTTCGTTTTTCTCTCTTTTCGATGAATTTTTTACAACCCATCAGCTTGGGCATTTTCGAAAGTATCCGCTCGATCATCGCGCAATTTTTGGCCGGGCTTGGGAACTGCGGAATGCTTTTACTTTTGGATTTCTACGATGACTGATTCAAAGAGGAGAACGAAAGACCCCATCATAGTCTTCGGAACAGGGCGTTCTGGCACAACCATTATTTCGGAAGCGCTGTTCAGGCACGAGCATTTGGCCTTTCCCAGTACTTATGACGAACGGTTTCCGGGCAGGCGAAGCGCGGCATATATGCGCTGGGTTTTCGATAATTGTCTGTGGCGATACGCGGGCAAGAAAAGACAGATCAATGGTGCTGGCTTCTTCAACCGTTTTGCCTTTACCCCCGGGGAGAGCTACGAAATGTGGTCGCATCTGTGCCGCAACGAAGTGGACTTCAGTCGGGGTTTTCTGATCGATGAACGTCTGTCCAAGCAGACGAGACAAGGAGCTGTCGCCTTTTTTGAGTCCATGCTCAGGAAGCAGGGGCGCAGGCGTTTGGCCTTCAAGATCACCGGACCATCACGGATGGCCTTTTTACTGGATCTTTTTCCCAATGCCCGTTTCATACGCATCACCCGTGATGCGGTTCCCACTATTTCTTCCTGGTTGAAAGTGGACTTTTGGCAATCCAAGGGAAGGCATCGTCTCTGGTGGCAGGGGGCGTACAGCACAGAGCAAGAGCAATGGGCAGAGGCCCATGCAGAGCGTCCACATATGCTGGCGGCGCTTCAGTTTTCAAAACTGATGGAGGTGGCCGACCGGGAGATCGAAGAGACACAGGCGGCCGTACTGGAGGTACCCTATGAGCACTTTGTTCAAGCACCAAGCGAGTGGATGAATAAAATGTTGAACTTTTGTGCTTTGGATCATTCTGTTTGGATCGACCGTTACATGGAGAACAATCCGGTTGTTCAGAGAGATCGTCCAGGTGGCGAATTGTTTTCCACACGGGAATTGAATGAGATACAAGAGACGCTGAACAAGAAATGGAAATGAGCCCTGACTTCTTTATCGCAGGACCTCCGAAGTGCGCTTCAAGCTCCCTCTACTTTTACTTGAATCAGCATCCAGAGATCCTGATGTCGTCTGAAAAGGAAACGCGTTTTTTCTCAAGAGACTACGACAAGGGCATTGCGTTCTACGAGCAGACCTATTTCCGTCCTACCGGCAAGCAAGCAAAATTGGCGGGTGAGGCCACGCCGAGTTATTCCTTTTTGCCCTTCGCTGCAGATCGGATCATGAAGCACTATCCCAAGGCCAAATTCATCTTTAGTTTTCGGCATCCGTTGGAGCGCGCTTATTCCGGTTGGTTGATGCGTACGGAAAGTGGTTCGGAAACACTGGATTTCGTCGCCGCGCTCCAGGCCAACCAGGAGCAAGCTCTTTCTTTTGATTCGCCTGAATTTGAGCATCTTTGGGCCAGAGAGCACAGAGATTGGGCGCACAAAAGAGGGGAGATCATCCGCACGTACATAGAGGGCAGCGACTATGCCAGCATCTGGAAAATTTTTGCGGATCGGTTCGGCGAAGGATCGTGCTTGCGCCTGTTCACAGAAGATCTCAGGAGCGATCTGTTTGGAGAGTTAAAAAAAGTGTATCGCTTTTTGGGAGTTGATGATGCGTTTGAGATCAGCCAGGCCCAGGAGCAGAATTCGTATCGGAAGTCGGTTAATTCAAGCCTCATGTTCCAGCTCAACGATCCAAAGATCAAGAGGTGGGCACGTCTGATACCGGAAGGCATCCGCAAGCGAATAACATCGAGCCTGACCGTTGATGGCCCGAAACCAGAAATGACCGTCCAAGATCGTGCGGCTGGATTGAAGGTATTCGATCCTCTTGTGGCCAACATGGAGACAGCGTGGAACCAAGAATTGAATCATTGGAAAAAGTAGCCACCAGAGAGTTTGTGGTTCTAAGCGGACAGCGATGTGGTTCCACTTTGCTCATCCGTTCGTTGGATGCGGCCAGCAAGGTCTTTTGCGCAGGCGAGATATTGCACCCGAAGTACGGCATCGCAATACACCGCCAGGAGCACCAATTCGACTTTACCAGTTTCGGTCATCCCAAACTGACCATTGCGGCCAACAGATTTATTTCGAGGAGGAAGATCGTCCGGCATTTGTCCAATTTTTATAGATCGGCTCAAGAGGGGGAATGTGCACGCGGGTTCAAACTCATGAAATCCCAGCTCGATTGGAACCCCAGTGTTCTGCCGTTCCTGTTCAATAGAGGGGTGGCGTTCATTACATTGAGGCGAGAGAGCGATTTTGACACGGCACTTTCCATGTGCAC
>CATILC010000068.1 GCA_949516455.1 Flavobacteriia bacterium
GAGGGCAGCCCGCGGGTTCCGGATATCAGCTGATAGACGCGTCGCTCTGAAATATTGCCCCATTCAGAAATGGCCAAAGCGAGCTGATCCAGTGCCAGCGCAATGGCCTGTCCATGGAAGTTTCCTCCGCTGAGCACATCCTCGCCCGGGAATATGGTCGGGTTGTCCGTCACCGAATCGATCTCCCGTTCCACCACGCCTTGTACATATTGAAGTGTCTGAAATCCAGCTCCGTGCACCTGTGGGATGCAACGGAAAGAATAAGGGTCCTGTACGTGCTCTTTGGCAGCGTGGAAACTCGGGCTGTCCGACAGGGTGCTCCGGACGCGTTCAGCTACAAAAGCCTGTCCTGGTTGCTTGCGAAGGAACTGAAGGCGCTCATCAAAGGGCTCAAGCCGTGCATCGAAGGCATCAATGGATATGCAGGCGATCAGATCGGCCCAATAGGAAATGCGATACGAACGAAGGAGGGCCAGCGCACCGATCGACGACATGAACTGGGTTCCGTTGAGCAGCGCCAAACCTTCCTTGGACCCGAGGCGAAAGTTCTGATCTCTTTGGGCCGACCACCAGTCGGATGCATCCACAGCCCCGTCGTTCTCTGTCCAAAATTGTCCTTCCCCGATCAGCGGCAATACCAAATGAGCCAGTGGCGCGAGATCCCCTGAGGCGCCGAGTGAACCAAATTCATAGACCACTGGTGCCGCCCCGGAATTGAAAAGCTGCAGCAGGGCTTCGGCTGTTTCGATTCGGATGCCTGAGTAGCCCTTGGACAAAGCATGCAATTTGAACCAGAGCATCAGCCGGCTGACCTCAGGCGGCATGGCCTCCCCCATTCCCACTGCATGAGAGCGAATGAGGTTCTCCTGCAGCTCTGTCAGTGCATTGGCTTCGATCCGCGTGTCGCAGAGCGAGCCAAATCCCGTGTTCACGCCATACACTGGATGCTCCGCTGTCTCCAGGTGGTTTTCGAGCCATTCCCTGCAGGAACGGATCTTATCCCGCGCTTTTGGATCCAACTCCAGAGAGAATGGGTCGTTCAGCATCTGGTCCACATCGCTGAGTCGGATGGGGCGTTCGGGATCGATAAGACCTGGCTTGCTCATGCGTAGCAGTTTGAGAAGAAGAGCGGATCACTCATCGAGGTCAAATATATGCCTGCGGACAAGTGCATCGGTCTGATCCGGAAAATCAAATCGCTCTATGGGCGGGGAATCGATCCACTGTCGGATCTTCTGGGTATCCGACAGATCCGACAATACATGGACCCCGAACGAATCGAGTGCAGCTGCATTGCACATTTGCTCATATTGCCCTTTGATCGGTAACACACATACTTTCTTACCCAGGAAAAGTGCCTCGGACGGACCTTCAAAGCCTGCAGACATCAGAACGCCATTGCATGTTCGAAGGCGCTCCAAAAAGCGATCGTTGTCGATGGGTTGAAAGTGCAGGTTGCCAGAACGGTAAGCACTGGACGTGGACCTTGAGAACACCTCCCATTGCGTGTTTTGGAATCCCGACAATACACTTTCCAGCTCGGCACTGCCAAATGCAGGAAGGTAGACGCAATAATGGCCCTTGAATTCAGGGCGAAGGCTGCGCACCTCGGAACGGATCACCGGCGTCTTGATGAACGAATCAAATTGGTCAAAATGGAATCCCAGTGCCCGTGAACAGGGAGCGTACCACTTCAGGATGCATTCACCCCACCACATTCGTTTTGCCGGACGCGGCGTGCGATCGGATAAAAATGCCGCTTGGTGGCCCAAGGCGATGGAGGGAACACCGCGTAACCGGCAGGCCCATGCAGCAGTGAATTCAAAGTCGACCACGACCAGGTCATACGCCTTCACCGGGAGCTTCCAAATGTCTCTGATCAATTGGAGCGGATTGTTCTTGAGGAATGTTTGCCAATAACTAAGTCCTCCCTTCTGGTTGTATAAAAAGGTCAGTCCCGGGAAGCGAAAACGCACTTTGTGCCCAAGATCCACTTCGCTCTGGTCAGCACTCAACAAGATGTCGATCTGGCCATATTTCTTTAGGATAGGAATGATCTCGCGGGCTCTCGCCACGTGTCCATTACCCGTTCCCTGTACGGCGTAGAGAATACGCTTCGTCTTCATCGCTGAATTCAAATTCAGTGCGCGTGACCTTCTGGATCAGCTGTTCTAGCCCAATACTGGATGTGGGTTCTGCCTCTTCTTCTGCAGCATCGATCTCCTTCAGGGATGCCTTTAACTGGGTGTCATCGTCGTATGAATAGATGCTCCATTTTCCGTCCTTCCATTCGAGGCTTGATAGATTTTCGATCCAATCACCGGAATTCAGGTAGATCGTCCGTCCCTTTTCATTTTGTACCTCGCGGATCTGAGGCTGATGGATATGACCGCAGAGGACGTAGTTGTAGTTCTTTTCAATGGCCAATTCAGCAGCGGTATTCTCGAAATCTGTGATGTATTTGACCGCTTTCTTCACGCCATTCTTGATCTTTTTGGAGAGTGAATAACGCTCTTTGCCCAGCTTCAGGAGCACCCAATTGGTCAAACTATTGAAGAGGATGAGCAGATCGTAGCCCCAGCCGCCCACCTTCGCGAGCCATTTGGCGCTTTGTATCGAACCGTCGAAAATATCTCCATGAAAGATCCAGGCTTTCTCTTCGCCCAAATCCAGGACCAATTTGTCCAAAAGATGAAATTCACCAGCGTGGAAGTCCGTAAACCGCCGGAGTGTTTCATCGTGATTTCCCGTGAGATAATACACCTCACATCCTTTGCTGGCCAGGCTGAGAATCTGTTTCAACACCTTGATGTGGCTCTTTGGGAAATAACTCTTCCTGAATTGCCAAATGTCAATGATGTCTCCGTTGAGCACCAATTGATTGGGTTGGATACTCTTCAAATAGTGGACGAGTTCCTTGGCTCTGCAACCATAAGTGCCGAGGTGCACATCGGAAATGACCACAACATCCACTGCCCGTATTTCATGTGATTTATGCATGTCTTAAAAATGCATCAGCACTCTTACCTCATTGTTACGACAACTTGATCGAGACGATCTTTCCAACGCACATATTCACAATTATTCTTCACCCCTTTACAACTGAAGGAGTTCTTTCTGGATCCGAGACTGTAGCTCCGGAGTCGCCGATACCAAAGGCAAACGAACCGCTTTTTCGCAGATCCCGAGGGCGGAAAGCCCCGCTTTCACTCCTGCCGGATTGCCTTCCTGGAACAGAAGATCAGTGAGTGTGAAAAGTTTGTAATGAATGGATCGGGCTTCTTCCATTTGCCCTGAAAGAGCCAGACGCATCATTTTGGAAAAGAGCTTGGGCACCAATTGTCCGCTAACGGAGATCACCCCCTTCGCGCCCAGTGCCAGCATTGGATAGGTCAAATTGTCGTCGCCAGAGAGCAGGCTGAAATGCTCCGGGGCCTCTTTTAGAATTTCCATGACCTGCTGAAGATCTCCTGAGGCTTCCTTGACTGCGATCACCTTCTCGCTCGAACGCGCCAAATTCAGGCAGGTCTCCGCAGAGATATTGGACGAAGTTCGTCCCGGCACATTGTAGAGTATGACCGGCAGCGGACTGGCCTCAATGACCGAGTTAAAGTGCGCCTGAAGGCCACTTTGCGTGGGCTTGTTGTAGTACGGAGCCACACTCAATACCGCGTCATAATCGGCAATGTCCAGCCGTTCAAGCTGGCCAACGACCGCACGGGTGTTGTTTCCCCCAACACCAATGACCAGCGGCAGTTTTTTTTGATTCTTCTCCTGAATGGTCTGGAGCACCTCCCTGCGCTCTTCATCGTCCAGTGTGGCAGATTCCGCTGTGGTGCCCATGGCGACCAGAAAATCCACTCCGCCTTCGGTCACATGGTCCAGCAGGGCCTCTAGGGCTGTGTGGTCCACTGATCCGTTTTGCTTGAACGGCGTGATCAGAGCAACACCGGTTCCGATTATGGTTTGATTCATTTGTTGGGGCTATTGATTTTTTGAAGGTAGTCGACAAGCGTATCGAATCGATCGGACAAGGCCCGGTCGGGATCGTTCAGGACCATGAAGTCGTTGTGCGCATCGAGCGAATGACCGATGCGAAATCTTGCATTCCATTGACTGAACAAAAAGTCTTTTGCCAATGAGCGCTCTGATGTCCAATCGATGAGCAAGTCTGCCGGCGTATCCTTCGAAAGGGTGAGGAATTGCTTTTTGGGCAGGCCCCAAAAATTCAACTGGGTACTCCCCCACTTTTGCAGGCTGCTCCAGCTATTTTCAAGAGTTTCATTGAATTCAGGATCGTACATCAGGATATGGGCCTGCATTCCCATGCCTTCGATGCGCTGCTGTAGATCTATCCACTCGCTCAGTCGCCATGGATCATTTAAAGAAGCAAGGAATTGAATGGATCTTACGGCATTCCAGCCCTTGTATCCGCCCTCAGCGCGTCTGATCGTTTTGCGCCTGAGGATCCAACGACCTACTTTTTCCCGCAAACCAGCTGCGATCACAGGGCAAGCATTTCCATGAATCCTTGCTCAGAGATGATGGCCACTCCATTGGCCTCTGCTTTCTTTTTCTTGGCGGGTCCCATATCGGATCCTGCCAAAAGAAAGTCCGTCTTGGACGAGACGGAACTGGCCACACGCCCGCCGTGTTTCTCGATCTCGGCTTTGATCCCGCTGCGGGAGAAGTGTTCAAAAGAACCGGATACAACGAAGGTCTTTCCGCTCAGTGTGTCGCTCGAGCCCTCGGCCAATCGAACCTCCATTTGCAGGCCGGCGCTCTTCAGATCCTTCACCAGCTCCTGCTGTGCCGGGTCTTCAAAGAACTGACGCACGCTCTCGGCGATCCGCTCACCTATCTCATCCACAGCGATAAGCTCTTCAAGAGAAGCTTCGGCCAAACGGTCGATGTGCTTGAAATGTCGGGCCAGTTTCTTGGCGACCGTTTCCCCCACATACCTTATGCCCAAGGCGAACAAAACCCGTTCAAAACCCTGCTCTCTGGATCGCTGCAGACTCGACAAGAGATTTTCGACGCTCTTTTCTCCTGTCCTGTCCAGAGCCAACAACTCTTCAGCCTGCAAACGGTAGAGGTCTGCAGACCGCCTGATCATGCCTTTGTCCACGAGCAGATCGACAGTTTCAGGACCCATGTGCTCGATGTCCATGGCTTTGCGGGAAATGAAATGTTCAATGCGGCCTTTTAGCTGTGCCGGGCAGCCTTGGTCATTCGGGCAATAATGCTGCGCCTCTCCTTCTTTTCTGATCAGAGTTGTGCCGCAGTCCGGGCACCGTTCAATGAAATGCACGGCAGAAGCCATCAGCGGCCGCTCCTCCAGCACGACAGCTGTGATCTTGGGGATGATCTCCCCTCCTTTCTCCACGAGTACCTGATCCCCAATATGAAGTCCCAGCTTGGCGATCTGATCGGCATTGTGCAGGGAAGCCCGCTTGACCACTGTTCCTGCCAGAAGCACGGGTTCGAGCTCTGCCACAGGCGTGATCGCCCCGGTCCGACCCACCTGATAGCGGACCTCATTCAAGCGTGTGCGCGCCTCCTCCGCCTGGAATTTATAGGCAATGGCCCAACGAGGCGATTTGGCCGTTGCACCCAATTCTTCCTGCAAGGCATAGGCATCCACCTTGATGACCACCCCGTCGACTTCAAAGGGAAGGTCATGGCGTTTCATGTCCCAGTGCGCAATGAAGCGCATGATGTCATCGGCCGTCTCCGCCCGCAATTTCATGTCTTCCGCAGGCACCTTGAATCCCCATTGAGCAGCTGAAGCCAGATTTTCCCAATGGCTGGAATGGCTGAGCTGTTCACTGAGAACGTAGTACAGAAAGCAGTCCAACGGCCGTTTGGCCACCTCCCTGCTGTCCTGCATTTTAAGTGAGCCCGAGGCTGAATTGCGCGGATTGGCGAAGGGCTCCAAACCCGCTTGCTGCCGCTCCTCATTCATCTTCAGAAAGCCGTCCTTGGTCATGAAGATCTCACCACGCACCTCGAATTCGTCTGGAAAACCCTGTCCGCTCAGCCGAAGGGGCACCGAACCGATGGTCTTCACATTGGCGGAGATCTCGTCGCCCTGCTGCCCGTCACCTCGTGTCACTGCGCGCTCGAACTGCCCGTTTTTGTAGTGGATGCTGATGGCCGCTCCGTCGTATTTCAGCTCGCAGACAAAGGCGGGAAAATAGCCGATGCTCTTTTCAGTTCGGTTGAGAAAGTCAGTGAGCTCCTCCTTGGAATAGGTGTTCCCCAAGGAAAGCATGGGTCTTTTGTGCTGGATGGTGGGAAAGTCCTTGGTGATCTGCCCACCCACCCGCCTGCTGGGCGAGAGGGGATCGTCAAATTGCGGATACTGCGATTCCAGATCGGAGAGGCTGCGCAACAGCTCATCGAATTCCCGATCGGAGATGGTCGGGGCATCCAGTTGGTAGTAGCTGTGGTTATGGGCTTCCAACTTTTTTCTAAGCTGCTCTATCCGCACCCTGGCCTCGTCTGTTGTCATTTATTCTTTTGAGCAAAAAGGAATCTCTCCTTCCCAGAGAGATCAAAGACAATATCGGAGGAAAAGCCTTCATCTGAGAACAATTTGCAGACATCTTCTGCACAGGGCGGATGCATTTCCAAAGCGATATTCCCACCTTTTTGAACACCCGATCGGGCGAAGTCCAGCAGGCTGCGATAAAAGAGCAAAGGATCATCGTCCGGGACAAAGAGTGCCAGGTGGGGTTCGTGTTGCAAAACATGCGGAGCCATTTCCTCGGACTCCTTTTGGGGCACGTAAGGGGGATTGGACAGGATCAGGTCGCAGACCGGTAATCCGGACCAATTCGATGCATCCAGAAAATCCATGGATGAGAAGGCTACTTTGCATCCGTTCGCCTCGGCATTTCTGCGTGCATAGCCCAAAGCCTTTTCGGAAAGGTCGACCGCTGTCACCTCGGATTCCGGACGCTTCTTTTTCCATCCCAGTGCCAAAATTCCAGAACCGGTACCCACGTCCAACACGGTCTGGGCACGACCGATCCGCTCAAGGGCCAGCTGAAGAAGCTCCTCGGTTTCGGGACGTGGAATGAGGACTTCGGGACCCACATGAATGTCCATCCCAAAGAATGAGACCTTCCCCAGTACATACTGCACAGGCGTTCCACTGGCGATCAATTCCAATGCCGACAGGAGCCGTTTTTCCTGATCGTTCTGCAGCGCGCGATCCGGATGGAGCAGAATGTCTTTTCGATCCACTTCGGCAAAGGCTTCCAACAGCATCCGACTGACCTCCGTGACTTCTCTTGGCTGCATGATACCCTCCAAACGGGCCCTGCACTGCGCTTTGAATTCGGAACAATTCACAGCCCAAAAATCGCATTTATCCCGACTACCTTTGACCCCATGCAGCAGTATATGCAGCGGGCCATTGAACTGGCAAAACTCGGGCTGGGACGCACCTATCCCAATCCTCTGGTGGGATGTGTGATCGTGCGCAATGGAGAGATCATTGGCGAGGGATGGCACCGCAAGGCAGGGGAAGCGCATGCTGAAGTGCATGCCATTAACAGTGTTCGCGATCGAGAAGGACTGAAGGATGCCTGTTTGTACGTCAATCTGGAACCCTGCGCACATCAGGGAAAAACCCCGCCTTGCTGCGACCTGATCATCGAACACAAGATCCCAAAAGTGGTGATCGCCAACATCGATCCGCACGATAAGGTGGCCGGTCAGGGCATTGCAAGACTCAAAGAGGCAGGAACGGAAGTCATTGTGGGGGTTTGCGCCTCTGAAGGCGAACATCTGAACCGCAGGTTCTTCTCAGTACACCGAAAGAAACGCCCATATGTTGTGTTGAAATGGGCCGAAAGCAGAGACGGATTCATGGATGCTGAAAGGCGAGCCGGTCAGATGGGTTCGATCGCGATCAGCGGTCCTGAAAGCCAATCCCTGAGCCATTTGTGGAGAATACAGGAAGAATCCATTCTCGTTGGGTGCAAGACTGCAGAGGTGGACGACCCCTTGCTAAATGCACGCGCCGTACAGGGCCGGTCTCCTGTAGTGGTCTTGATCGATCCGCAACGCAGGTTGAGGCTGGACCAGCTGCGCATGATGGACGCTGTCGAAAGGCAACTTATTCGCATTTCCAGCCAAAGTGCTACCGGCCCACTGCATTCTGCAACCCAAGAGATCGCTTTGGAACACACGGATACCGCTTCCATTCTGAATGCCTTGTTTCAGGCCGGACTGAGCAGCGTGCTGATCGAGGGAGGGCGAAAGACTTTGGACGCATTCATTGCTCCAGGGCTGTGGGACGAGTATCGCGTCTTCAGAGCGCCCCATGCGCTCGGAAAAGGGCTTGCATCACCGGATCTGCCCTCTGAGCCGTATTTGAGAGAAAGCGTGGGGGAAGATCTGCTTTTGACCGGTTATCACCAATGATCGCACTGATCCTCAGCATTGCATCGGCTACAGGCATCTTTGTCTGCTTCAGCCTAATGGATCGCTGGAAAGTGAATGCGGTGGTTGCAGTGGCGGCCAACTACACGACTGCGGCGGTGGTGGGCTGGATCATCAGTCCCCTTCCGCTCTCTGTA
>CATILC010000069.1 GCA_949516455.1 Flavobacteriia bacterium
ATGAAGTACCCGTGGTGCACGGCATGACCGTTGGGGAATACGCCATCATGGTCAATGCCGAGGGCTGGCTTCCCGAGGAGCGAGAAGCCCAGTTGACGGTCGTGCGCATGCAAGGGTATTCGCATTCACTGCTGATCGATCTGCCGGTGCGTCCGTCACCCAATCTGCCCAACTCATCGGCCATAGCACTTTACCCTTCGCTCTGCTTCTTTGAAGCCACGACGATCAGCATCGGTCGGGGAACCGATCGGCCGTTTCAGGTCATGGGTGCACCTTGGATGCCGGATATGGGTTTTGAATTTACGCCCAGAAGCCGACCCGAAGCGCCCAGGCCCAAATGGAAGGACCAAGTGTGCAAAGGGGTCGATCTACAGAGTTTCGGCCTGCACTACATGCCACAGTACGGACAGATCTACTGGGATTGGCTGGTGGAAGCCTATGCAAATTGCCCGAACAAAGACGATTTCTTTTCTCCCTTCTTCGAACGCCTGGCGGGCACCAATAAGATCCGGGAGTCCATTGTTTCGGGCGCCGATGCCGAGGCGATCCGCGCGCTGTACAGTGAAGACCTCATGGCCTTCAAAAAGATGCGCAGGAAGTACCTCTTGTATCCCTGATCAATTTCCAGTCATACGGTGCATGTTCCAGGCCATGCCCAAAAAGAACAGACCGGCAATGCTCAGCAGAAGTCCGATCAGTGAGGTGATGCCGGAGAGGAAAGCCGAGGGATTTATCATCATCCAAATTCCGCCCAGACCAAGACCGATCCAAAAGATCCACAGGAAGATGGGAGGCCGAGGGTTTGTGCTGCGCAGCGAGGTCCAGACAAAGGAGAGTGATTGGAGCAGCAGCCACAGCCCGATCAGTCCAGATACAAAGCTGTGGAGCAAGGAGGGAAACAAAAGGATGCAAAGTCCGATGACGGCATCGGCCCCCGAGCGATAGAGCAGCCTTTTTCCTTGGGGCAGACTGCGGTTGGGCCAGGCACTCCAGATGCTTGTAAGGCTGTGTGCCAGAAGGAAAAGGCCCAAAAGTGCGATCAGCGAGTCTGTCAGTTGTTCGGCCTGGGACATGAAATAAATGCCCAGAGAAAGAAAGAGGGCGCCTTTAAGGGCCGTCAGGGCGAGTGGTCTTTTTTGTGGAAACATGTGGATGCTGGAATAATAGATCTGTTATGGCACTCTGAGGTCAGGAACGGCGGTAGTGCGCTTCAAGTCGTTCCATGATGTCGTGGACCGCCGGACACATCTGGGCGTTCTTCAGGTTCAGGTCCAACAACTGTTTTTGTCTTCGGCGGTTGGTATGCGGATATTCCCGGCAGGCTTTCGGCCGCTGTGCGTATACCGAGCAGTAGTTGTCGGGTCCGAGAAACGGGCATGGGGTCGACTGCAGCACTTTGTCTCCGTCTTCGTCGGTTCTCAGGTAGCGCTGCTCAAAATCGGCCGCCTTCAACTTTAGATGTCTGGCCAGTCTCTCGATGTCTTTTTCGGTAAAGAGCGGCCCCGTGGTCTTGCAGCAATTGGCGCATTTCAGACAGTCCACCTCAGAAAAGACCGCATCGTGGCAGTGGTGCACCACAGTATCCAGGTCTTTGGGTTTCTTGCGTTTGAGCCATTCGGTCAGCGATTTGAACGATTGGCTTTTATCGGGCCGTTGGATATAGCCCGGCTGATCTTTCAACGACTTGCCCTTGTTCTCTGCCTCGTTCATTCGGCAACGATCACACCTTTGACCGCTTTGATCTCCTCAGACTCGAATTGCTCCGCCAGAGAGAAGTCTTTGCGGTTCAACACATAGATCATTGCATTGGAATTTTTTCTCTTGGCCCGTGGTTGTTTTCTGCCGCCGCAGAGATAAAGGAAGTCTTTGTCGTAGGTAAGGCCTTTACAAAACGACTCTTCGCTGTCGTGTTCAAATACGAGTTCGCCCTCGAGCATGATGCCCGATATGCGCGGGTGGTGGATCTTCTTGCGCATGCTGGAAGTGGCACAAATAGCCATGCGCTTTCCGTCGATGAACTGAAAGTCATGGGTCTCCCAGCCGTACTCGAATTTTTCGATGAGCCTAAAGTCTTCATCGAAGACGGCTACTCCGCTGGCGGCGTATTGCACCTTGGTCAGCCAGTTCAGATTCACATAGAATTTTCCTTCGTGCCGAATGATGTTGTTGATGTGGTTGTAGTTCTTCTGATAGCGCACCTTCTTTTCGGGCATGGGCGGCTCGATATCGTGAACACGTACGATCTCCAATTCTTCGTTGTACACCCAGATCTGATTTCGCTTGGTGATGGTCGTGTATAACAGGCCATCGTACCATTGATGCTGATGGAAGTCTGGGGAGGGCGAGTAGAATTCGGTTTGCTTGACCAGGGAATGGTCGTCTGCGTGGAGTTTGTACATTCTGCTCAAACTGGCCACATACAGATGATCCTCGTGGCGAGCGATCCCCATCATCGCTTCGTCATCTGAGCATTGGAATACAACGGAGTGTGCCTTGGTTTCGGTATTGAATTGAACCACCTGTCCGCCTTCGGTGGCCAAGAGTAGATCTGCCATAGGCTGAAAGTAGTCTATGTGGGGGAGATGATTGAGTTCACCAGAAACTTACCGAAGAAAGCATCAATTTGCCAAGTTGAGCTGGACATCAATTCAAATCCAGATGCATTGAATCCATTCAACGATCAGTGCGCCTTTCAAAAGGTGACACCCAGGGTAAGAGCGACAATCTGCACTCGTTGTTTTACAGTTCCTTCGGTAAGATCAAAGTTGATGTTGTTCGTGATGCGATAGTCATAACTGGGTTGGCCAAGTGCATTATAGTGCAATCCCACACTCGTTCAGCGAAGCGCAATCTGCAGCGATAAAACCCCGATCGAATCCTCCACCACGGCCTCATTGATGCGCCGCAAGACTTCGTGTCCTTCAAGGAGTTGACCAAATACGGTGTAGTCCCCATCGAGCCGATGTACACCTTCGGGATGCGTAACGATGTAGAACTGGCAATTGGCCGATCGCTTTTCGGGATTGGCGTCACGCCCCATGCCCAAGGCGCCAAAACGGTGGGTCAGGCTGTCGGCAAATTCTCCATCGATCCAATGCGCTGCATCGATGGTTCCGTCTTCCCGATCCGGACAACCGGCCTGGATCACGAAGTTGGGCACCATTCGGTTGAAAGACACATGCGCCCATGTTCCGTTTTCCAATTCGCTCAGGAAGTTCGCTTTGTGCAGCGGCGCGCCCTCAGAAAGTCGGAAGATCATCGTGCCCATTTCGGTTCGCATCTCAATGCGGTCGGATGGATGCTGGCATCCCAGCATGAAAAAAAGAGCAATGAGAAGAGGCAGCCTATTCACTCAGCAGATCGCTCACAAAAGATCGGGTCTCCTCGGCATAAGCGGCGTAGGCTGAGGTGCCCGGGCCTGAGAAACCGGCGTGGACGCGACGGACTCGACCCTCCCGATCGATGAAGATGGAGGTGGGGAAGGATCGGAAAGGTGCGATCTGCGGCAGGCTGTCTCGAATGTGCCGGCTTCCTCCTCCGTAAAGCAGCGGATAGTCGATGCCCAGATCCTGGATCATGCGTTCCACTGCCAGACGGTCTTTCTTCCATTCTCCCTTGCGCTCAAAGGTGATGCCCACAAGGCGAAGGTCTTCATGCGCGAGCTCGTCCCGAAGGCCGGTCATATAGCGGATCTCGTCCATGCAATTGGGGCACCAGCTGCCCATGATCTGTACGATGGTCACCTTGTCCTGCATCCATTGGTCTCTTTGGGAATCGAAGAGCTCACCTTCCTGGTCGCGGAACTGAAAATCAAACCGGCCGTCTTCAGAAAGGAGCCGGGTGAGTTCGAGCGGATCCCCCAGGCGAACGGAATCGGATGGCTGAGCGGTCCAGCGTGTGTGGAAGTGCTTCCCTGAGTAGTAATGTCCGTCCAATTCGCCCCCATCCGTCAGGCGTGCGGTAAAGGCATAGGCATGCGCCCCATCAAAGGTGCTCATCTGCAATTCGGTGCCATTTAGAACACCCTCCAGATAGCGGTAATCACCTGTTTCCGTGAGGATGGATCCTCGAACTTCCAGTCCTTCCTGAAAAAACTCGCCCACGGCCTCTGTCTCATCCTCCGTTCCTGCATAAAGCAGAACACGCCACTTCGTGGGCAATTGAATGCCCGTCATCTCTTTGTGCGGAAAGCGTTCGGTCTTACCGCGCTCGAAGACGGCAGCTACTTTGTAAGTGGGGCTTTTGTCCGGATTGTACCAATAGCCCTTCATTCCCTCAGCCGTATTGGCCATTTTGAAATAGGAGAGAAAGACGGGCATCTGCAGGGTCAGGCTGTCTCCTTTTCTTTCGATCTCCTGAAGTACGATGCGTTCGTCCGCATTGAAGATCACCATCTGGGTGTCTTGTCCGCTGAGCTGCCAGTCGAAATTGAAAGCGATATCAGTGGAATCATTGGCCAAAAGACGGCCCCGATGTACGCCTTCGCTCAGGCCGAGCTCGGCTGCGCTTGCTTGAGTGGACGGGTCGGATCGGCATCCCATCATTAAAGAAAGGCCAGCCAGCCAAAGGGACGGGTAAACGCGCAATGGGTTCAGTTCATTCATAGGCAGGAGCAGACGGTCAGGAATCAAAACTAGGGTTCCTCGGGTTCGAGGATCACCAGATAACTTTTTTTAAGCGCCTCTGGTCTCTTTACAGGATCCAAAAAGTCCGTGCTCAAATTGGTGATGGGATAGCCCTCGTGCACGATCTCTTCAGCGATCTGTCGTTTGCTTGAGCGCAACTGCTTCAGGCCTTTTTCATGGGTGTAAATAAATGTCTGCCCGCTTTTCAAGGCAGAGGGCTTTCCGGCACTGGCTACGAGGGTTTCCATGTACACATCGAAGCTGTAAGAGAATTGACCCATGCGTACGGTGCTTTCGGGAGTTGCTCCCTTGGAACGGGCGATAGCAGCCAGTTCACTGCCGCCCTGATAACGCAACAGTTGCGGATAGAAGTGCATGTTCATCACAAGGTTGGCGCCGAGCGATGCCAGGGCCATTGAGCGGATCCAACCAGCGCGTGCCGGGCGGAGAATGAGCAGGGCCAGAGCGCCTGCGAAGGAAAGTGCAAAGAGCAGGCGGACGGGGGTAGCTACCGGGAATATCCAAAAGAGCATCAGTGCGCCGAGTGCTCCGATCGAGGCAATGGTCAATCCACTCAGGCTGTAAAGTGCGGCCTTTGACCATTTACTTTTGGACAACTGCGCCAGCCAGCTCTTCATGAACTCGGCTGTGATCAGGGCCGCAAAAGGGAAGAGCGGAAAGATGTAATGCGGCAGTTTGAACTGAGAACGGCTCAGCATGACAAAGGGAATCAGAAAGCCCGCAAGGCTGAGCCAATCGCCTTTTCCTGTGTGCATGAGAGATCGGAGCTCTTTTCGGAGTTTCCAAAACAGGCCGATGCAGGCAAAAAAGGACCAGGGGGCAAAGGACCACAGAAAGTTGTGGACAAGAAAAAAGGGACCGCTGCTGTCTTTCCAGACATTCTCCCCGGTGATGCGCCCAAAGCTCTGTTCCCAAAAGTAAAAGCGCAGTCCGGAGATGCCCTCCCGCGCGGTCATTCCCGAAGGTCCAGGCATCAACACGGATTTATCAGGAGCCTGATCGAATTGGGTGTAGAGTCCGTATGACATGGGCGCAAGCACCAATGCTGTCACCAAGAGTCCGAACAACCAGTGCCACTGGAAGATCTTTTTCCATTCTCGGTTGAATAGGAATTGGGCGCCGATGGCGATCATCGGGATCATGAGGCCTATGGGTCCCTTTGCGAGCATGGCCAGGCCCACGAATAAGAATCCGGAAATAAGCCGGTAGAGGCGCCCGTCCCCGATGCTGAATTCCATGATCTGGGCGATGGCAATGGCAATGCATGCGGTGAGCATGGTGTCGGTGCGCAGGTCCAGTGTGAAAAGGAAATAGGCCTGGCAACATCCCAGCATGACGGCGGCCCAGCGGCCCACTTGCTCATCGACGAGCAGACGGCCGAGGCGATGGGTCGCTCGGATACTGGCCAGCGCAAGGAGGAAGGGAATGAGTTTGAACGACCAGTTGTGGAAGCCAAAGAGCTTGAAGGAAAGGGCGGAGGTCCAAAAAAGCAGAGGCGGTTTGTCCAGGTAGTCCTGCCCCTTGTTCTTGACTTCAAGATATGATCCGCTCTGCTCCATCTCCTGACTGATGGAGGCGTATTGGGCCGAATCCACGTCCATGATGTTGAGTTGCAGACCGGCCACATAAATGACCAAGGCCAGCAAGATCAGCAACCAGTCAAGGAGGGAACGCGCCATCACAGGCAAAGGAAGTGCATTCGGTCCGATGCTGACTGGTTCATTCGCATTCAGGGATGGATCTCTTTCCCGTCGGGATAGCGGGCAAACCGCCCCAGCGAACCATTGTGCACCGGTTGGGCGTCCGGCCAGGGCCATTGACCGAATTCACCCCGCTCGAAGGACTGAAAGGCCTCCATCAGCCCCTTTCGGTCTGCTGCAACAAAGGGCCCGTGCTGGGCAGTGGGTTCGCCAATGGGTCTTCCCTGCATGACCAAAAAGCGCGCTGGCGAGTCTGTGGTTTCCACCTGTGTCTTCACCTGGGCATTCAGTTGTCCGCAGTTTCCGCCCTTCAGCCGTTGGCCGTTGATCATGAGTTCAGCGCCTTCGTGCAGGTATAGTTGCCGGTCTGTACCGTCTGCCGCCATGGGCAGCTCAATGGAGGCATGCGTGTCCATCTCAATGTGCCAAAGTGCAATGGCACTCCTCGCATCCGATGCCCAGCTGGCAGGTGGAGGAGTTGGTGCCTGCGCATCCTTCCATTCGCCTGCGATCACCCGTATCCGATGGCCTTGTCCCGCAACGATGGGAACTTCATGGGCCCACATCATCTGGAAATGCGGCTCGGCCGACCGTTCTGAATCGGGCAGATTGAGCCAGATCTGAAAGAGCTCGAGGGAGTTCTTTCCGCCTGCATTCAGTAGGGGGAACATCTCTGAATGTTGAATGCCCCGTCCGGCGGTCATCCATTGCACGTCTCCTTCTCCAAAACGAGCCGCTGCACCCAGTGAATCGGAATGATCGATGAATCCTTCGAGCGCGATGGTGATCGTTTCAAAGCCGCTGTGCGGATGCGCTGGAAAGCCCGGAATACCTTGTCCGTGATACATCCGAAAACCGTCTTTGAGCTGAAAGTCCTGTCCGATGGGTCGGTCCTGAAGATGTTCGGCATCCAATCCGAGTTGGGAATTTCCTGCAGGGTAGAGGTCCTTGTGGTGGGCACAGAACAGAAAGGGATCGATGGTGGGCCATTGAAAGCTCAAGGATTGCTGGGCGACGAGGGCAGGGGGAAGGTGCATCTAGTGGATTCTTTTTTAAGAAACGAGCGACATCCTAATTGGTTTTGGAGTGCTTGGGCTTCCCGGCTTGGAACTCTTTGAGGTATTGAGGCTCGCTGTAGGCCAGATCGGCGAAGGCGCCCCGCCCAAAGGCTTCTTCTGCGAGCTTGATCATTCCACGGACGCTGGGCTCTGGGCCATCGAATACCCTGCAGCCCGCTGCTTCGAGCAGCCCCCGTGCTTTTTCACTTCCAGTTCCAAAACAGATCCCGGCAGGTTCTGGCAGTTGTTCCTCAAGGATCATGGCCTGTTCCTCCCGGATCATGCGCCCATCGCTCTGTAGGCATTTGGTGTAGACTTCCATCCGTCGGGCATCGATCATGGGCCAGAACGCTTCCGCCTGTTGTTCCGGATGATCCAAAAGGAAGGTCTGATGCAGCACGTCCAGTGAAGAAAGTGTGATCAGTGGGCAGTCAAAGGCGTAGGCAATGCCTTTGGCCAGAGACAGTCCGATGCGAAGACCGGTGTAGGAGCCCGGTCCAATGCTCACGGCCACTGCTTTCCAAAGTGCTTTTTCCCGGCCTACTTCTTCGATGAGTTCCTCTGCGAACAAATGCAGTTTCTCGGCATGGGCAAAGGAAGAGGCCGATTCTTCGCGCAGACCAGTGAGTGCTCCGTCACATCCAACACCAACGGAGCAATTCAGGCTCGCACTTTCGATAAGAAGGAGATGTCCTTGGCGGTCCATCAATCCTCTGCGCCCTCCTTCTTGGATCCCTCTGTCCCTTTGGCGGTCACTTCATCGCCGCTGTTGAGTGTTTTGCTTACTGCGCTGTAGGGACCGATAATGACGGTTTGTCCTTCTTCAAGTCCAGAGGTGATGTGGATGTTCTTGTCGTCCTGAATGCCGGTTTTCACTGCCTGTATGCGCGCTTTCCCATTCTTTTCGAGGAATACGACCTCCATTTCATCTGCCTTGGCTGCATCCTCTCTGCGCTCGCGTGCAGAACGACCTGAAGCGGTGTCGTCCCGCAGGGTGACCGCCTGAATAGGTACGACCAGGATCTTGGCCTGTTTGTCTGTTTCGATCTCTACCGAGGCGGTCATGCCCGGTCTCAGCGGAGAGATGCTGCTTCCTTCCGGATTCAGATGGGCGTAGCTTTCGGGCAGGATGCGGACTTTCACCTCGAAATTGGTGACCTGATCGACCCCAGTGGCCATCAGGTTTGCCGAATTGGCGATCTGTGTGACCACCCCTTTGAATTGTTCTCCGAGGAAGGCATCCACTTCGATGCGTGCCGTGTCGTTCAAGGCTACGCGCACTATGTCGTTCTCGTTCACCTCCACCAAGACCTCCATTTGCGTGAGATCGGCCACGCGCAGCAATTCCGTTCCGGCCATTTGGGCCGTTCCCACTACGCGTTCTCCGGCTTCTACATTGAGCATGGAGACCGTACCCGATGTGGGGCTGTAGATCGTTGTCCTGTTCAGGTTGTCCCGTGCTTCCTTGAGATTGGCCTGCGCGCTTTTGAGCTGGAACTCCGAAGATTCTACGCCGAGCTGTGCCACCTGAAATGCCCGCAGACTGGCGTCGAATTCCTGCTGGGAAATTGCGCCTTTGGTAAAGAGGCCTTCGTTTCGTTTGTGGTTCTTTTCCAATTCGAGGAACTGCGCTTTGGCCTGGGCCACGCTCGAACGTGTGGAATTCACCGCGGCCTGGGTCCGGTTGACGGCGGCCTCGTATATGTCCGGATTGATGCGCAGCAGCAACTGTCCCTCGGTAACGGCATCACCTTCCTGAATATCCAGCGCGACGATCTCTCCGCTCACCTCCGGGGATATCTTCACCTCCAACTCGGGCTGGATCTTGCCCGATGCAGTGACGATCTCGATGATATCGGTGCGAAAACTCTCAGCGACTTCCACCTCGGTGGCGGATTCCTTTGCGATCCAGCCGGATCTCTTGGCGACCACGAGCAGAACGATCAGCAGCGCCGTGGCGATCAGGACAATTCGAAGGGTTTTATTTTTCATGGGAGTCAGGGTTGGATGCTGCCGTTCAGATAGAATTCGAGCGTCTTGATGCGGAAGATGAAATCGTATTTGGCCTGGGCCATTTGTGCTTGCGCACTGCTCAGTCCGTTGCGGGCGTTCTCATAATCGTACTGGCTGATGACGCCATTTTGGAAGCGCAATTCGGAGTAATCAAAGGCCTCCTGGTTGGCGCGAACATTGCTCTTTGCGGAGGCGTAGGTCTCCAGGGCCGATCGCGCATCGGCATGGGCCCGTTCGATCGTCTGACGAAGCTGATTTTTTGTGTCCTCCAGCTGAAGTTTGCTCTGCTCCTGATTGAGTCGGGCATTTCGGATGCCGTTCCTCAACTGAAAACCGGTCCATATTGGAACGCTGAGGTTCAATCCGATGAATTGGTTGATGTTGTCGGCATACTGATCGCCAAAGGGCTTTACGCCATCGGTCTGAAAAGTAAATCCCCCCAGATCGTTGACCAGTTCACCTGAAGCCGTTGTTCCAATGGGCAGCGGGTTGCGCGTTTGCGAATTGAAGTTGAGTACCTGATCGGAATAGTTGGTGGCCACTGCAGCGAAGAGCGACAGGCTCGGCCAAACGGCGCCTTTGGCCAAGGCCACTCCCTTCTCCGCGCTTTGTACGCTGAGCTCACTGGCCTTGATGGAGGGCTGATTGCCCAGAGCGGCTGTGTAGATATCCTGTGGGCTCATTGAAAGCAGTCCACTCTCTGGATCGGCTGCTGCATATCCGGCAACTTCAAGGTCTTCGCCCTTTGGGATCTGCATGGTCTGTGCAAGAATGAGCCGACTGATCCTTAGGTTGTTCTGTGCAGAGACAAAAGACTGTTCGTCCCGTGCACGCTGGGCCTCGAGTTGCAGTTGGTCGCCTTTTGGCCGGGCGCCGGCATCTACCAATTGCTTCATGCGCCGCAGCTGAAGCTGTGTGACCCGAGCCTGTTCGTCGGCGATCTTGAGGATCTCCTCATTGAGCAGGATCTGCACATACTGAGAGGCAACGCTCAGCGCCGTATTGTTTTTCATGTCCTCCAACTGGTAAACACTGACCATTCGGTCGAGCCGTGCCTGAGCGAGGTTGTTGTAGTTCTGAAGGCCGTTGAACAGGGTCCATGAGGCATTCAAACTCAGGCTATTGGTCTGACGGTCTGCCCGACTCGGTACATTGGTCACCGGGTCGATGTTCAGACCGAAGTTCCAATTGTAGCCCGCACTGGCATTCAACTGCGGGAAGAGGCCGCCCCAGCTTGCGTCAATGGTATTTTCTGCGATCTGCTCCTGAATGGCCGTCTGTTGGATCTGTATGTTCCTTTCAAGTGCGGTATCAATGCACTCACTCAGGGTCCAGGTTTTCTGTCCGCTCAATGTGCCGCAGAGGAGAAATGAGATCAGAATAATGGGGAATCGACGGTGTGTCCGCATGCGCCTACAATTCGGACAAAGGTAAAAAGAGAAGCGCCGCTCTTGAAGGAGCTTCAGACGGAAGTGCGCAGCTTCTTCCTGTGCCGGTAAATAAGGATGCCCAGAGTGGCGAGCAGTACGTAGGGAATGGCCATCAGGTAAAGGATGCCGTCGTTGAGACCCTCGGCGATGGGGCTGCCTCCCTGCTGGCTGCTTTCCGCCACAGCCCGGCACATACTGCACTGAGCCTGACTCCAGAATGGAAGAAATGCCAGAAGCGATAGGCCGATGACAGAGACCCAGCGGCGGCGGTTGTTTTGTCTCTGTTTCATTCTTCTGATTTGCTCTTGAGATAGTCTCTCCGCGCCTTTTCTTTCTCAAATTCCGCGATGAGCACTTTGATGTCGGCGCTCAGGTCGCGCATTTCGGTTTCGTAGCGGGTATTGTAGCTCCCGACCACATTTCCGTCGTCGTCCTTGCGCGAGCGGATGCTTCCCTCCCAATCGACCAGCACCAACTGTTCGGAATGCAAAAAACCGCCGTCTGCTGAAGCATCCTCCTGAGCACTCAGCAGGTAATGACCTGCCGTCCGGTACAGATCGTCTCGCTCCCCGGTGAGAAAGTACCAAAGGCCCTCTTCGGCACGGAAGCGCTCTGAATAGGCCTTCAATGCCTCGACTGTATCGTTCTCGGGATCCACTGTGAAGGAAACGATCCGAAAGTCTTCAAAACCACGGAACCGCTCCTGATGCTGCTGAATGCGAAAATTCATCGAAGGGCAGATGCTCGGGCATCGGGTAAAGAAGAAACTGGCGAGATATATCGTGTTCTCCAGATCCGCGCTGGAAAGTTCTTCGCCGTTCTGGTCGATATACGACCAATCCGGGATGCGGTAGTCCAGGCTGTCCCATCCATCCTCTGTTTGGACGAGCTGCGGTGGCCCAACGCGTTCGAGTGGCTGAAAAAAATTCTCCTCGGCCGAATAGACGATGAGGTAGTAAATCAGGAAGGGAAGAATGAGCACGCCCACCAGGACGGCCCACTTTTGAGCATTCTTCATGTCGTAAAAACGACTAGTTCAGCATAAAGTTGATATAGTTCCCTTCGGTGAGCACAATGAAGGTGAGATAGGGAATGAGGATCACGGCCGGAAGGGCGATGGTCCAGATCAGGTTGCCCCGTTCGAATTTCAGGTGCATGAAGAAGGCCACGATATAATAGGCCTTGACCAGGGTCAACAGAATGAAGAGGATGTTGAGATAAGAAGTGCCCACTATCTGTTCTCCGCCCATCAAAAGGGCAGGCTTGATGATGCCCAGTCCGACTTCAACGCCGGTGATCACCAGCAAAAGCCAAAAGACCAACCATATCCAGCGGGTTCCCTCAGGACCATCGTGATGCTCGCTTTCGCCTACTTGATGCTGTGCCATGGGTGAAGAATTCTTTTCGGGTTAGACCAAATAAAAGAAGGTGAAGACAAATACCCACACCAGGTCTACGAAGTGCCAGTACAGCCCCACTTTCTCAACCATTTCGTAGTGCCCGCGCTGGGCGTAGGTACCCATGATCACGTTGATGAAGACCACTATGTTGATCACTACCCCGGAGAAGACGTGGAAACCGTGAAATCCGGTGATGAAAAAGAAGAAGTTGGCGAATAGCGGACTTCCGTATTCATTGCGCGTCATGTTCGCCCCGTGGACCACATGCGCTTTTTGGATCATCCGATCGGAAACCTGAGCGGAAAAGAGTTCCTTTTTCTTACCCGTCGTCATCAACTGATAATCGCCCTGGGCAAAGGCTGCTCTTAATTGCTCATCCGTAAAGTGCTCGTGGTGGCCACCGTGATGTCCGTCGGTTTGTGGGCCATTGATCAATTCCGTGAGTGAAATATGAGATCCTTCTTGATCGGCCACGTAGAGCATCTGTCCGTTTTCCATTTGCACTGAACCCTTGTCCCCTATGATGAAGTGATACCACTCCCAAGCCTGAGAACCGAGGAAAAAGAAGCCGCCCACGATGGTCAGGAACATCCAAAGAATGACGCCTTTTTTGTTGTTGTGGTGGCCTTCGTTCACTGCGAGTACCATAGTGACCGACGACATGATCAGGATGAAGGTCATGAGGGCCACATAGAGCAGCGGCTGCTCACCGCTGATGTAAGGAAAATGCGTGAAAACGTCCTCAGCCACCGGCCAGGACTCCACATATTTGAACCGCATGAGCCCGTAGGCTGTTAAGAAACCAGAGAAAGTGAGTGCGTCACTCAAGAGAAAAAACCACATCATGAGCTTTCCGTAGCTCGCTCCTAGTGGTTGTCGCCCGCCGACCCAAAACTTTTCGTCTTGGGCGTCGATCACTGCTTCATTGGCCATAGATCGTAGTTATTTACGCGCTTGCAAGTTTAGCGAATAAATAACAGAAAAAGGAAGAGGTAGAGCCACAATGCGCCTAGGAAATGCCAGAAAATGGCAGCGAGTTCAAACCCCAATTTTTTCTGCCGGCTATACTTTCCCCGGGAACAAGAATTGGCGGTTTTGGCCAGACTGATCAGTCCGGCCAGAATATGCAGCAAATGAAAGAAGGTGATGGCGTAGACCCAAGAACCGGAAGTGCTGCTGCCTTTGCCTGTGAAGTAGATGCCCCGATCGATCAGATCCTGCCATCCCGCATACTGGAAAACGAGAAAGAGGAGGCCAAGGCCAAAGGTGATGCCGATCATTCGCGTTGCATTGGGCGTGTCATCGCGATTGATCATTCGGGAAGCCAAAACCATAGTGACACTCGATAGCCCGATCACCACGGTGCTGTACAGGAACCAATTGGGCAAGGCGAACTCCATCCATAGGTTACTTTGCAGGAGCGCCTTTCGGCTGACCACATAACCCGAGGTAAGGCCGGCGAAGGCCATGAACATACTGGCGATACCGATCCACAGGAAGGGTTTCTTGACTTTCTTTTTTTCTTCAGCTGTCAAATAGGACATAGCACATCAAATTAAGTAGCGGTCGAGCACGAATACGATCTGCATGAGCGTAAGCCACAAAACACTTCCGAGCATCAAACGGCGTGCAGCCTTTTCTGTTCGGAAGCGCAATAACTGTCCCGCGCGTATGATCAGAAAAATGCCGAGGACGAGGATCAACAATGCGCCGACAGGAGACAGCACCAGCGTACCCGTGAGGCCGAAAGCAGGGAGCAGAGACAAGGGCAGAAGTGCGAAGGTGTAGACAAAGGCCTGAAGGGCAGAGGAAGCATCTCTCTTGCCTGTGGGAAGCAAGTTGTAGCCTGCCCGCGCGTAGTCTTCGTGCAGCATCCAGCCGATGGCCCAGAAGTGCGGGAATTGCCAGATGAACTGTATGGCGAAAAGCGTTCCTGATTCAATGTCAAAATCGTTTCGGGCCGCCACCCAGCCCAGCATGAAGGGAATCGCTCCGGGAATGGCCCCAACGAATACCGCCCAGGGTCCTTTCGCCTTCATTGGTGTGTACACCAAGACGTACAAAAGCACGCTGAGCAGCCCGAATCCAGCGCTCAACGGATTGATCAAAAAGAGCAAAAAGGCTCCAATCAGCCCGTAGACCGAAGCGGCTACAATGGCCTCGGAAAGGGATAACTGACCACTGGGCAGCGGTCGGTTCTTGGTGCGTTGCATCAGCGCATCCCGGTCGCGCTCCCAGATCTGGTTGAAGGCATTGGAACTCGCCACCACAAGGAATCCTCCGATCACCAGATAGATGAACTCCAGCAGATCGAATGGATAAGCGGCGATCAAATAACCTGCCACAGCGGAGAAGACCACGCTGCTCGACAGTCTCGGTTTGGCGAGCGCGATGTATTGGGCGGCCTTTTCCTTGCCGCTCAACGGTATCGATGCAGTGTCTAAGCTTCGGCTCAAATCAGCGTCTTGGATCTCGAACTCTTTTGCAAGGCCTTTGCTTGGTCACTTACAGACCAAAAACCACGGATTCAACAAATCCTCTTTGTTGTATTTCAACGGGCTTCGCTCTGGGTATTTCAAGACTTTGAAGCCTGCTGAGCTGCAGATGGCATGTCCGGCCGCCGTGTCCCATTCCATGGTCGGGGCAAAACGCGGATACACATCTGCTTTGCCCTCAGCCACCATGCACAACTTCAAGCTGCTGCCCCTGCTCAAGATCTCCAGTGCGCCATGTTCGGCTTTCAGTTCATTCATGAACGATTCAGTCTCTGGACTCATATGCGAACGGCTGCCCACGGCGGTATAGGCGCGGTCGTTTTTCTGTGGAATGCCCGTTCCCGTCTGCTTCATTTCTGTCCAGCTGATGGACTCCTCTGTTCCCACCTGTTTCATGAAGGCGCCTTCGCCCACAACCCCGGCATAGAGCGTTCCTGTCACAGGTACATAAATAACTCCTGCCACAGGATCCTGTCCGTTCACCAGGGCGATGTTCACTGTGAATTCTCCGTTTCTCTTGATGAATTCCTTGGTTCCGTCCAAGGGATCCACCACCCAAAGCCAGGTCCAATGGCTGCGCTCCTCATAGGTCAACGCTTTTCCTTCTTCGCTGAGAATGGGCACCCCTGTTTTCTCGAGTTCCTTCACGATCTCAAGATGCGCCTGCATGTCGGCTTTCGTGAGCGGCGAATCATCCGCTTTCATTTCCACGCCAAAGTCGGCGGTCTCGTAGACTTCAAGTATGGCTTTGCCGCCGTCAAGCGCCGCCCTTAGGGCATGATCCATTGATTTTTCCATCGCTTCTGTTGACTGAAAATGCGTCAGTGAAATTACTCCACAGAGTCAACAATCACGGCAGGAAAGGTTCACCGCAGGCGGAAATTCACAGGAACGATGAATTGTGTTCGTGCCGGCAGTCCATTGTGCTTACCCGGAGTGAAATCAGGAAGTTGACGGACGGCTTCAGCCGCTGCCTTTTCCAGCTGTGGATCGACCCTGCCGCTCACGGCAGCGACATCTACTACTTGTCCCTTCTCATCCACGGTGAATTGAACATAGGCCCGGCCCGAAACGCCCATGCTGCGGAGGTATTGCGGGTAGTCAGCGGTCGTGGCGATGAAGCGTGCCAATTCAGTCTGCAGACACTCATAGCGCGCATCTTCATCGACTATGGATTCGCAGCCGGGATAGATGGGTTTCTGACCGATCAGGGCGAGCGGTAAGGACTCAATGATCTCTTCATGCCGCTCCATACCGATGGTGTCCAAGTGGTTCAGTCCAATGACGCTGTCCACCACAGGGCCCGGATCGGGTTTTGGGTCGGGATCGGGTTCAGGCTCTGGAGACACCACGGGATCGAGGCGTTCGTTCCTTTTTTTCTTCGGGCGTTCTTTTTCCTTACGGTAGGTGGGGATCACTTCAGGCTCTGCGGTAAAGGTGACGGCCAGGGGCTCTTCTTTTGGCAAGGGATCCAGGTAGCTGCGGTATTGGAGTGTGCCGATGGCCAGCAGCAAAGAGCAGATCAATCCCAAGAGGAAGAACAGGGGGCGCATGGGCTGTTCAGGGTGTGGTCGCGTCTTCATAGGTCATTCCTTTATAATGGAACGAGCCCGATGGGATTCAGCGTATAGCAGAACAAAAAAAAAGGCCCGAAAAGGGCCTGAGTTTTATGAAGACTGACTGTCTACTGTAGACGGAAATTGATCGGCACGGTGTACGACATCCGCACGGCACGGCCGCTCTGTTTTGCAGGCTTGAGTTTTGGGAGTTTGCCCACTACGTCCACTGCAGACTTATCCAGCATCTTATCGACTCCCCGGGCCACCTCCACATTGGAGATCTTTCCGTTCTTCTCTACGACGAAGCTGACGAATACCCGGCCCTGAACGCCCATCTGCCGGGACATCTCTGGGTAGTCCACATTCTTGGAGATGAATTTCATCAGGCTGAGCTGAAAGCACTGGAATTTGGCCTCCTCATTCGGCTCGTTCTCGCAACCTGGGAAGACGGGCTTGTTCTCCACGACAGCGAAATTCAGGATCTCATCGGATTCCTCTTCTTCCACCTCAATGATCTCGATCACTTCTTCCTGATCGGTCTCAATGCTTTCGATCTCGAGTTCTTCCTCAAGTTCCACCTCGTCGGCCACGACTTCGAGGATCTCTGGCGGAGGTGGTGGAGGGGGCGGAGGTGTCTTTTGTTCACGTTCGGTCATCGGGATCACCTCATCATCAATGGCCACGTCCAGCTGGCCCAGGTCCATGGGGCCGCTTTCATAGGTTCTGTATTCGATGGCTCCAATGGAGATGCCCAAAGCGAGGACGAGACCGAGAAGCAGGTACATCCCACGGCTCTTCTCCAGATCGGCGTTCGGATTTTTCTTGAGTTCCATTATCTCAATTCAAATTGGCTCCTAAAGTACAAAAAGCATCAGGTCTTGGAAGACCCGATGATGCGCCGATGCAGTGCGGTCATCAGACCAAATCCGGCAAGCGCCCCTGCGGTATTTGCAGCAAAATCTTCCCATGTGCCGCTGCGACCGATGGCGACAGTTTCCTGTAGGATCTCCAAAATGCCCCCTGCGGTCATTCCGAGAAGGACAAGAAGCCAACGATTCTCTTTTTTGGGTGGTCTGTACTTGAAATTCCATCCGATCAGCCCCATATAGTAGAGCACATAGATGATGAAGTACATGCCTCCGTGGAGCATCAGATCCTTAAAGGACAAGAGAAAGCTTGGGATATCCCGCCCCTGAACCAAACTGAAATAGGTAATGGTCAGTCCCCAGCCAAACCCCGGCAGGAAACCTATGGCTTTTTGAAGCCAGCTGGATCTAACCCACCAGCTCTCCATAGGCGCTGGCATCCATCAATTCGTCAAGCGCACTGGTATCGTCCATCCGGACCTTGATGATCCATCCTTCTCCGTAGCAATCCGAATTGATCTTTTCCGGATCGGACTCCAACTCCTCATTGAAGGCGATGATCTCACCGCCGACGGGCATAAAGAGATCGCTCACCGTCTTGACCGCCTCGATGGAGCCAAATACTTCGTCCTTGGCCATGGTTTCGCCTTCGGTCTCTACTTCCACGAAAACGATGTCGCCCAATTCGCCCTGGGCAAAGTCAGAAATTCCAATGATGGCGGTATCACCTTCTATACGAACCCATTCGTGTTCTTTGCTGTAGCGCAGGTCTTCGGGGATGTTCATCTGGTCGGTTTTATGAAGGACAAAAGTGCAGAATAATCATCAAGAGAAAAATTATTGACCCAGATTCAACCGCACGCTGATCCCGGCATTGACATTGGAGGTCGGGAAGGCAGTAGAGATCTTGTACTCACTGATGTTGTGGTCGTAAAAGAACTTCGCGGTCACCCGCGGAGTAAGGACGTAATCCGCGGAGAATTTGATGTTCACGATGCGCTGGCCCGCATTGACCTGATCCAGATTCTCCACAATGCGCCGGACCACGGTGATGTTGTCCCGTATGGAGAGATCGACCTTGAGTTCGAGATTGCTCTGCACGGCCTTTTTCGCCGCACCGACCCGAATGAAGTTGAAGCGGATGTCTTTGATGATATAGCCGAGGCCGACCACGTATTCCACGCCCTTGATCTCAGAGACCTGATTGTTCGCCAAACTGAGGCCGATGTTGCGGTCCATCTTGTAGTCGAAGCGGACCGATACACTGTTCTTCATCCGGACATTGACCCCGATCAGAGGAGAAAATTGCTCGGTCAGGCTGATCTGGTTGATCAGGGTCTCGAACATGAAGTCTCCGTTGATGTTCCTGGGGTTGCTCCCCGGTTGGGCGAGCAATGAATCCATGTAAGCCAGGTTGGTCGTGTAGCTCTGTACGCTGTAAGTGGAACTGTAGGTGTGGCTGAGGGTGAAGGTCTGGAACTGGTCCCTGAACCAAGCGTATTTCATCAGACCGTCATAGCTGACCGACCAATTTGGAATGGGCACCCGTTTTTTCCATTCCAGACCGTAGCCGCTTGCATCATTGCCGGTGTAGGCGGCCAGGAAAGCCGGGATCAATACATTTTGACTGATCAGTGAATAGCCGTCATATCCGAAATTGGTCGAATCGGCGGTACCGACGATCTCGGCCGCGTAATTCGGGTCGCGCGCTGCCCGATCCTGGGCCAGTCTTCTGGAGATCTCTATTCGGTTGTCCAGGAATTGCTGGAAGACCTTGGAACTGTAAAGAGGTGCACTCGAACGGTCCCAGGCCGTGGGGATGGCGAAAAAGGAGATGTTGTAGTTCCCTGTGACATTCTTGTTCTGCTCGGTGAAATTGTCCAGGTTCTCATCAAATCGCCAGAAGGAATTCGTGTTCTTCGCGTCGCTCAGAGTGGCGGTGATGTCGATGCGCAGGTCCTGCCAGGGTTCCACCTGTGCCCGCAGATTCATGCTTTCACTTCGCGTACGGGTAAAGGGATTGTTCTGGTACGGACTCGTGGTCAGCCAGCCATTCCGGGCCGCTTGCACACGGACATCGTTATCGGAAAGGTCGTCTGGAGGTTGCAGCCCCATGGCGAAGCCGAATCCAGGTGCCCAGTTGTTTCCTGGACTCGTCCCAAAGTGCTCAGGACGCGGAAGGAAACCCGGCAGTCCGGTGCCCTCGGTCAGCTGATAGGTGCCGCTCACACTGCGCAAACCCATGCCCACCCGAAGCATGCCCTTGAGGATCTTCTCTGCCACGGATTCTTTGGTGCTGTCCTGCTCCTCCTGCTTGTCGTCCGAAGGTCCGCCACGGGGCATTCTCCGGCGCACCGGTCCCCTCGAATTCCGCCTGCCCATGCCCTGTCCGTTGATCTTCTGCAGATAGGGGATCTTGTTGTAGAGGTTGACGAAGTTCAGCTGGGCCGAACCATTGATCGTGGCGCTGTTCTGCACCGTGCTCCCCAAGCGCAAGGTGTCGCTGGCTGCATTGAGGGCCACCTGTGAGTTGGTCATCCAGTTCAGGGTTCCTGCATAGCGTACATCGGAGGTGATCCAGTCGATGGCTGGGAGCTTTTCAAACGGCAGCTGATAGCTGAGGTTGACACTTTGCTGGAACTGCGTGGGCCGGCCACCGGCCCAAAAACTCTCCTTGATGCTCGCCTGAACCGAATCGGCAGATGCCGGACCATACAATTCGTCCACACGCGTGTTGGCCGTTGCCGTATAATCGAATTTAATGGCTTTGGTCAGGTCCCAAGCCAAGTCATACTGACGCCTCATGGTGAAGGCCTTGTTGTAGGTCGTGGGCAGCTCAAAGGAGAGGTTATCGGTGTTCCGTTGTTTGTTCTCCTGATACATTCGGTTGACTTCGGTCCGGAAGGTGAAGCGGCTGGGATAGAAGTAAAAGTTGAAGTCCCGAAGGAGGGCCCACCAATCCGATTGGAACAGAGGCACCTCGTAGAAGGGCTCCACTGCCACGGGCTTGGTCTGGTATTGATACTGGAAGTTCGCCTTGTGGTCGATCCGCCGGTCGAATTCGGTATTGATGTCCCTTCGGAACTGTTCGTTGAATGAATAGCCCACAGTGAAATTTTCCACATCGTAGACCTGAGGCGGGCGTTTGGATCCCGGATCGCGGTTTCGTCCCACATTCGTGAAGTTGATGCCTCTTCTTTGGGTGTAGTCCTGAGCGATGCGCTTGAGCTTTTGCCGTTCCTCATTGGTTTCCAGATTGGCCAGCGCATCGTCGAATTCAATGTCCGGATCGAGTGGATTGAACATCGGGTCTTTCCATTCCTCGGCGATCCCAAAGTAGAAGGGGATCCGCAGGCGTGCAGACTCACCGAAGAACTTACCCAGTTCGAAGTTGGACTGAAGGTCGTACCCATAGATGGTTTCCTGCTGACGTTCGGTCGGTCCCTGGTCCAGGGTACCGAAGCCGAGGGTGCTCATCCTTCCAGAGAGGGCCACGTTACCAAAGTCGGCCAGTTTGGCGGTCATTCGGGCATTGGCTGCCCATCCTCCGCGCTGGTCGAAATCGGTCAGGCGGAGTTCGTTGATCCACACCTCGGCGCACTTGGAGAGGCCGTCATCGCCATCTCCGGAGATCTGCTTTTTGGGATTTCGGATCCCGATCATGATGGTGCGGATGTTGCTCAGATTGGGCGCACCGATCACTGAGATGCTCTTGCCGTCTCTGTTGAGGGTGTATCGGTCGGTGATCCCGAGGTTCGGGTTGTCCCTGATCTTCTGATCGCGCTCGAGTTTGGCGTCCTTCAGGTCGTTAAAATCAAAATTGAATTCATTGATCTCAGGCCAGATCTTTTCGGGAATGCTTGCGCCCCAGTCGGTGACCTTCATGGGGATCTCGTACTCGTAGTAGTTCTGGTTGTAATCGCTGCCCAGGCGCACGAAGATGCTGAGGTCGTTGTCGCGCAGCGGACGATTGTCTCCGGCCTCGGCGTGCACGAACATCTTCAGTCTTTTGAACATGCGCATGTCCATGCTCAGGTTTCGGAATACCGCCCGGGCATCGCCATCCAATAACTCACAGACCCGAAGAGAGAGCGACTGCTCGTTCTGCTGCTGCAGGGAGGCCGTGCCGAAGAGTACCTGCCGGTCGATCCCCGGAGGTAGGACGTAGGGGATCGGGGTTCGCGACCCGTTTTCTTCGAGATTCACAGCATTCACTTCAAAGACGGTGTTGCTGCCTTCATCGGTGGGCACATCCTCCCGAATCCCATCCAGGGAGAAGCGGTAGCGTCGCCATTCTCCGCGCACCAGATCCATCGCCGCAAAGCGCAGGACCACAGGCTGCTCAAAATCGGTCAGGAACATGCGCATGAAGCGGATGGAGCGGAAGTCATTGATCGGACCCACGCGCTTGTCGGGAAAGAAAATGGGGATCTTGAACTGATACCAGGTGGCTGAGCCGATCTGCCCGTTGGGCAGCTCGATGCCCGTAGCGGTGAACCGGTCGGTGATGTGGTTCTGACCTACGACCATGTCTTCGGGCCGGATGCTCACCTTGTATTGATAGTAGCTCTCCGTTTTGCTCATGGTCTGGTCCCGGTTCAGATCCTCCATATCGGGCAGCTGAGTGGCCGACTGAGGGAAGCCATTCACCTGCTGAGTGGAGGAGTTGTCCTGCGGGTTGTTGAAGAGTTTGTACCGATCCAGTATGTTGCCATTCGATGCGTCGTAGTCGGCAGAGAGGTAGTATTTGAAATTGTCTCCAGAAGGGTCTGCCGCGGCCACTTGGTAGGCTCCGGTGCCCTGTCCGATATTGGCCGCGATCCGACTCAGATAACTGAGGGAGCTGTCCACAGACCAGTTGGTTTCCTGTGCATCGCTGAGTCCATCGAGCCCCACATCCTGCTTTACACGAGAGGCCGGATCGTTGTCAAATGCAGCAACAAGCGGTTGGTTCCTTGGCACGTAACCCCAGACGGTCGAGTCCACCACGGAGGGATCGCCTGTGGGCGACATTCCGTTTTCGAACATCTGTCGTCCATCCTTCAAAATATCTTCAGAGACGGAGCCCAGATTGAAATACAGATCGCCTCCTTTCAGTGAAGGGTCTTCCATGAAGGGATCCATGATCCAGAACTGGATGTATTCGATGTTCTGCTCTTCAAAATTGTTGGTCTGCAGCGAACGCATGATCCCGCCCCAACGAGACTCAGGCGCGCGCAATGCGCCATCTTGGTCGATGCCTGCCGAATAGGCAGAGGGCGCCACATCAAAATTGTAGGGTCCGCGTTCAGCCGGATAATAGGCCACATCCATCATGGCGATGTTCCGCGGCTGCGAGGCGTCGAGCTGCCTGTTTGGGTAGACCTCACGCACCAGGACTTGTCGAACGTATTGACCGGAGGTCTGATTCGGATCTCCTGAAATATTGGAAGGCGTGTTGCCGTCGTTGTTGTAAAAGGTCGGGTCGATGGTATACCAGGCCAGCCGTGCTCTGTTGAAGTTGTAGGCGTTGGAGTTGTTCAGCAGCCCCTCAGAAAACAGCCCTCCCTGCCCGGAAGGCGTGCTCGCCAGCACCCAGGCATTGGGGTTGCGGATGTCGATCATCGTCTGTGCACTCTCAAAGTCATCGATGTAGGTAGTGGGTTCGTCACCGATACGGATGCCTCTCGGCGAGCCCGGGATCAGGTGTGCCCATTCGCCCTGAAAGCTGATGTCCGAGGGTTCTTTGGTGTCCAGAAAGGGGATGCGGTCCACAAAACGCGTTAGATACGGGGCGTCGTCATTGAACTGCCCATTGAGTCCGATCAGGGTGTTGGAGATGGGCTCCTCTCCCAGATTGACCTTTTGCGTGAGCGGCCGCTCGGTGAGGTTTACTACGGTTGCGCCCAGATTGAGTTTGTCAGAAAATTTGTATTCCGCATCCAGCCCTACGTAGGTCTTCGTCTGGAAATTGAACATGGCGTTGTTCTCGAAGTCCACCTTGATCGGCATCCCCGAAGCCAAGATGCCGTCGTTGATGATCTTGACACGGCCCAGGGTATAATCCACGGTGTAGTCGACATTTTCAGTCAACATCGTCCCGCCTGCGGTGACGCGGACACTTCCCTGCGGAACGTTGTAGGCGCCCAGCGGGATCTCGCTTCCGCCCGCCGACTTGTATTGCCCGCGCAGCAGAAATTTGTTGAGTTGGGTCTGATTCTGTGCCTTGAAGCGGGTAGAATCGTAGAGTTCCTGGAAGACATAACGCTCTCGGTCTTGCGGATCGTTCAGCTTGTTGGTCAGGTTCGAACCGAAGGGTTCGAGTACAGGGAAGATGATGCGTCCGTTCTGAGGGAAGATGGTGCGGTTGGGGATGAAATCGAAGAAACCGTCTCCGCCCGGAACCGGATCGTTGTTGTTGTTCAGCTTGTCCACGTCCATCACGCGGATGAGCAATTGATCGTTCAGGTTGCCCTTGGGCAGGAAGGGAATGGGCACTCCTGTCTCGTCGTTCATGTAGAGTACGTGCAATCGGAAATCCTCCTGATTCAACTGATAGGCATTCAGGCTGTAGACATTCTTCATCATCAGGTCCCAGATCGGGGTCTTGACGTTGAGGATGGCGCTCTTCAGCATCTTGGTCACCAGGGTCTGTGGCGCATTGATCCCGTCGTTGGAAAATTCACCGACCTGATAGATCCGGCCGTTCATGGTGTACTGGAATGCCACGGCCAGCACTTCGTCCTGATTCAGCGCTTGGTTCAGCGTGATGAATCCGAGCTGGGGATCGAAGCGGTATTCATTCGGATTCAGTTTTCGCGCATTGGCCAGCTCAATGAATTCAGTGGCTTCCTCATAGCCGGCCGAGTTCAGCAAGGCGTTGGCCTGGGAGATGTCGCGGATGCCTGGAAGGTCCTGAGACAAGCTGGTCGGGTTCAGTCGGTTGTTGCCGTTGGTGGGCGGGGTGCTGCTCTCCGGATTGGGACTTGGTCCGGGAAAGATGGAAGGGCCGGGTAGGGCATTGGCTGGATTCCTGTAGGAACCGTTCTCGTTTTCTCCAAGATCCATGAAGGCCAGAATATTGCGCACGTTTTGTGTCGAATTGCGGCGGTTGGTCACCCACACTTCAATGCGCGTGATCTGTATCTGAGAGGTGATGATCGGCAGATTCCTCAGCGCGCGTTCGTAGTTGTTGCGGAAGTATTGGCTCAGGAAGTAGTGTCTGTTGGCCTCGTACTGATCGCCCCAGACTTCGAAGTCCGTAGCCGTGGAGCCACCCTGTACATTGATGGAATTCGATTGGCTGCGCTGCTCGGAGAAAACCCCCGTGAGTGTCAGTTTGCCGAACTGGAATTGCCCCTTCATCCCGAACAGGCTTTGTGCTCCCTGTATCAGGCTGTTGGATGTGGGCAGGCTGACGTTGCCCAGCTCGATCTTTTTGATGATGTCATCTTCCTGTCCTTCGAACTCCAGTTTCATGGTATTCTCAAAGGCGAAGGTGGCTTCGGTGTCGTAGTTGGTCTTCAGCTTCAGGCGTTCGCCGATCTTCCCTGTGACATTCATTTGAATGCGCTGATCGAAGTTGAAGTTGAAGATCTTCTGATTGACCACTGGAAGGTTGGGGTTCTTGATCCGTTGAAAGCGGAGGCCGAAAGTCAACTCTGCCGAACCCTGAGGAGTGATCTGTATCACATTCGATCCAAATACCGTGGCGAAAAGACGGCTGTTCACATTGATGTCCGGTATCAGGCTTTTCATATCCGATCGTCCGTCGTCATCTTTCTTCGTCGTTCCGAGTCCGTCGTCAACAGAGCCGGGGCCCGAACCTGTTTTACTGCCCCAGTAATTGCGCATCTGCTCGTCAAAAACAAAAGCCCGATATTCTTCGGGCGTCATCAGCATGGGCGGAGAGATGATCAGATCACCGACCTTTCGTGTAACGACATATTGGCCGGATACCGGGTCGTACAGCACATCGAATGAGCCAGGGGTCTTTAGGAAGAGACCGCCGCTCTGATCGCCCGAAAATGGATAGGGAAGGTCCTCCGATGGATCATTGGTGTCTGGAGGTGCCCAATGGGCTTGCATACTTCCCAGAGGAATGCGTTCCAGCTCCTTGCCAGGGACAAAGGACATGCTGAGGATCAGAATGATCCCGAGACAAAGCGTATGGAACCAAGGGAAGTTCGATCGGCCCACCTGATCTATAGATTTTGCAAGGCCTTTTTGATCAGGCCCTCCACCTTTTCATCGGGTTGTTCCTGACGAACTTTTTGCAGGGCTTTCTCGGCAGCCTGACGGTTGTACCCCAAGACCACCAAAGCCTGCAGGGCTTCGGCCATGGGGTCGGTCTGGCCAGCAGTTGTGAGTGCAAAGTCCTCAGCCGTGACCTTGTCGCGCAGGTCCACGATCAGCCGTTGCGCAGTTTTGGCACCGACGCCTTTCACCGATTTGAAGGTCATTACATCACCGGACTGGATCGCAGAATTTACCTCTGAGGCACTGAGTGAAGAAAGGATCAAACGCGCTGTATTCGGCCCGATGCCCGAAACAGAAAGCAACAGGCGAAACACTTTGCGCTCGGCTTTCGCCGTGAATCCAAAGAGCAGTTGGGCATCTTCCCTGTAGACAGGATGCACATAGATGAGCTTCTCTTCGCCCTCGATCAATTCGCCATAGGTCTGCAGGCTGATGTGCAGCGCATAGCCGACACCGGCACATTCCACGATGGCTTCCGCCGGACTCAGATCCGTTATGGTCCCTCTTAGGTAATCGAACATCAGGTCAGGTCTTGGTTCGGACCATTGATGGAACGCCAAAAATAGAACAATCATATACGGCGTGTGAAAAATTAAAATGTTGATGATCAGCATGCTACATCAAGCCTGAGGTGTTGGTTGAAAATTGGAGGCTGGAAGACGTCATTTTTCTGCTGTGGATGATCCATTTCTATTGGACCCCAAGCGTCTATTTTTCACTGCACTTCCCTGCTGATTGTACCTTCGCCCGGAATGGCGCAGATCGATGCGATACGGGGCCCAGTTGAGGCCGACATGAAGCAGTTTGATGAGGTCTTCAAAAAGGCACTGTCCAGTCAGGTGCCCATGCTCGATCACATCACGCATTACCTGACCCGCAGAAAAGGCAAGCAACTCCGACCTATGCTTGTCTTCTTGTGCAACCGTTTGCATGGAGAGGTGACGGAGGCCACCCACCGGGGAGCTGCATTCATCGAGATGATCCACACGGCCACGCTCGTGCACGATGATGTGGTGGACGATGCCAATATGCGTCGCGGCTTTTTTAGTCTGAATGCGCTTTGGAAAAACAAGATCGCAGTGCTGATCGGCGATTACCTTTTGGCAAAAGGCCAGTTGCTGGTCACCGGGAACAGGGAATACGAGACACTTTCACTGGTATCGGATGCCGTCCGAATGATGAGTGAGGGGGAGCTCCTGCAGATCGAAAAAGCGCGTCGGCTGGATATCGACGAATCGGTCTATTACGACATCATCGAGCGAAAGACCGCCTCCCTGATCGCCACTTGTTGTACCGTAGGCGCAAACTGCGGGGGCGGAAGTCAAGAAGAGGTAGATCGGATGCGGCAGTTCGGAACGCTTCTGGGCATTGCCTTTCAGATCAAGGACGATCTGTTCGATTATCAGGTCGTGAACCGGTCGGGCAAACCCAGCGGCATTGACATCAAAGAGCAGAAAATGACCCTCCCACTGATCCATGCCCTGGCCCATGCAAAGGCTTCTCAGCGGAGGAAGATGATACGCACCATCAAGAAAGACAATCAGGATCCGAAAAAAGTGGCCGAGGTGGTGGACTTCGTCAACTCAAGTGGAGGCATCGCATATGCCGAGGAAGCCATGAAGCGCTACCGGGACGATGCGCTTGAACTCCTCCAGCATTTTGAAGGGTCAGCGGTGCGTGATGCCCTTGAGGCCCTCGTCCATTATGTGATCGAGCGCAAGAAGTAGGGGGCGGTGCCCGCAGAACGGGGCAAGTTTTCCACAGTTCTGCGAAGGGTGGGAGGAAGCGAATATCTTTGAGAGATGTCCCGAATTTCCGAATCGACTGTGGCCAAGATCTTCGATGCAGCGCGCATAGAAGACGTCGTTGGTGATTTTGTTCAGCTCAAGAGATCGGGTTCCAATCTAAAGGGATTGAGTCCCTTCACCAATGAGAAGACGCCTTCTTTTTTCGTCTCACCGGCCAAGCAGATCTTCAAGTGTTTCAGTTCCGGAAAAGGAGGCAGTGCCGTGAGTTTTCTCATGGAACTCGAGGCCATGACCTACCCGGAGGCACTCAGGTGGCTGGCCAAGCGATACCAGATCGAGATCGAGGAACAGGAACTGGACCCAGGACAGCAAGAAGCCGCTCATCTCAGAGAACGGCTGTACCTGATCCAGGACCTTGCAGCCAAGTACTACACGGACCAGCTTTGGCATACGGAGAAGGGGCGGGCGGTCGGACTTTCCTATTTCACTGAACGCGGCTTCGATTCGGAGACCATTCGCCTTTTCCAACTCGGTTTTTCTCCCGAGGAAAGGGCGCCATTCACCGAGCATGCACTGGAAAAAGGGCATTCCTTGTCACTGGTTGAAAAAGCTGGACTGGTCCGGGTCAATGAAAGGGGAAATACCGATCTCTTCCGAGGCCGGGTGATCTTTCCCATCCACGGTCTCACCGGGCGCATCCTGGGCTTTGGTGGCCGGATCCTGCGCAAGGATGTGAAAGCACCGAAATATGTGAACTCCCCAGAAACGGAGATCTACCACAAGAGCCGCGTGCTCTATGGTTTGTATCAGTCCAAGAAAGCCATCATTCAGGCGCAGAAGTGTCTGATGGTCGAAGGCTATACCGATGTTCTTTCCATGCATCAGGCGGGCATTCAGAATGTCGTAGCCACTTCCGGGACGGCGCTCACGCCGGAACAGATCAGTTTGGTACAACGCCTGACGGAGAACATTACATTCCTCTTTGACGGCGATCCGGCAGGGATCCGTGCCTCACTCCGTGGCATCGATATGGTGCTCAAGCAGGGCATGAACGTTCGGGTGGCGCTTTTGCCCGATGGAGATGATCCAGACAGTTTTGCCAAGAAAAAGGGGAGGGAAGGGCTGAATGAATTCCTCAAGAACCACGAGCAGGATTTCATTCGCTTCCGCTGCGATCTGCTCAAGGAGGAAGCCCAGGACGATCCCATAGTCAAGAGTCGGCTGGTGCAGGATCTTGTGGGAAGTATTGCCTTGATCCCCCAGGCGATCACACGCGATATGTACATCCGCTTGGCCGCAAGGGAAACCGATACACGGGAGGAATTGCTGCAACAGGAACTGGCATCGGCCCTGCAACGCCATTCCCGGGAGGAAGAGCGCGCGAGGAAGCGGGAATCCGCGCGTCAGCAGCGAGAGGGAAAGACCCAAACAGAGCCGCTTGAAGCGACGGAGACTTCAATAGAGGACGGCGCCGAAGACGGACAGTACTTCATCGAGCGTGAGATCCTGCGTCTTATGCTCAACCATGGGCACAAGGAGATCGAGGTGGAAGTGGAAGCTGAGGAAGGAGAAGCCGCAGCTGAAGATGCGCCAAAGATGACCGAAAAAGTCAGTTTGGTGCAGCACATGCTCGAGGAGTTGTACAACGAAGACCATCCGCTCACATTTCACCATCCCGTCTACGCGCGGGTGCTTACGGGCATCCGGGAAGCGTGGGAGGCCGGCAAGGAGATCAAGACCATCGAGGATCTTCTGCATCGGGAAGAGGGCGTGGAAGAAGTGGTGGCGGATCTGCTCTTTGAACGGCACAAAATGAGCAATTGGCAGCGCAAGGAAGTGTACGTGACCAACTTTGACAGCATGCTGGGTCAGGCCGCCGAAGATTGTTTGCTTCGCCTGTGGAAGCGAGATCTCCACGATCAGGAGGAGCTCAATGCAGCTGAGTTGTCCGGTGAGGATTCACTTCAGGCCCTCAAGCGACAGAAGTACCTGAATCAGCAGCGCAAGGAGATCGCCAAGAAACTCTATCAGGTCGTTTGATCCTTTGAGGTCGATATCAGTTGAGTGGCAGAAAGCACCATCAGCTGAGTTAAATGCCCCAGGATATCTAAACTCAACGCCATCGGAGTCTTGGCTAAAGGAAGGGAAGCATGCCAATGCCCGCAATAAGGATGGCTTTGTACAGATTGTGCAGCCATTTGGCTTTTTTTGGTTTTCCCAGCCACTGTGAGAGGATGACCGCCGTCATGCTTTGAAGCCCCATACAGCACAGCAGAAAGGATCCCAGCAATGGCGACAAGGCTTGGGAATGATAATAGATGGCGAAGAAGAATGCCCATCCGGAGAGATTGATCGCCATCAGATGACGTTTCAGGCCCATGCGGCCCGTGAGAACCGGAACCGTCGGATAATTGTAGATCACATCTCCCTTTAAAAAGACCACATCCTTCACCAGCGCGCGGCCCAGCTCCAGCGTGAACAAAAAGAAGGCGTATGAAACCAGACCCCAATGCGGGTTCTTGTAGTAGATGAATACGGCGAAAAAGGGAACGAAGGTCAGCAGCGCCTTGATCACATTCGCCACCACGGGCAATTTCTTCACCTTGTGCGAATACAGCCATAGCGAAAGGGCATAGGCGGTGAAAAAGAGAACTGCACGAAAAGAAATGCCGGCCGAAATGACCAGCGCCAGCAGGTTGAACAGCAGGTACAGATTCAGTGCGGTGGGCTGACTCAACATAAGCTCAAAAGCCGTTTGCTTCGGGCGATTGACCAGATCTTTCTCCTTGTCGTAAAAGTTGTTGATGATAAAGCCCGATGCGACCACTAAACCAGTGGAAAGGACGAGGAAGTGCAGCAGGGGGTCGGCGATGGTAGTTAGAAAACGCGCCGGTTCATTCAATACGAAAATGGCGGTCAGATACTGAGCTGCGATCAGCAGAACGATGTTCCACCAGCGGACCACAGAAAACAGGGCCAGCGTTTTCAAAAGAAGCAGCCGTGTGGCGCGCTTCATAGGTTCAGAGTCGTTGGATCAGCTCAGGGCGGTGCGCACTCAACAGCTTCTGGGCGCGTTCATAGTCTTCGGTAAAGCCCAAAACGAATCCGCCGCCTCCTGAGCCGCACAATTTCAGATAGTAGTCCCCACTATCGATCCCTTGTTTCCACAGATCATGAAACTGCTTTGGGATCATGGGGTCGAAGTTGTCCAGAAGAATGCCGCTGAGCTTTTTGAGGTTCTGGAAGAGGCTTTTCATTTCTCCCTTCAAAAAAGCCTGAATGCAGGCGTCATTGTAGCGTGTGAATTGATCCTTGAGCATGTTCCGGAATCCGTCTTGCTTCATCTTCTCCATGAAGATGTTCACCATGCTTTGCGTCGAACCTGGATATCCTGAGTTCAAAAGAAATATGGCGCCTTTGCCCATGGTGGAATCGGGAAGGGTGACAGTCCCGAGTTCATCAGAAGATTTGATCAGCACCGGAAGCCTCAAATAGCAGATCAGCGGGTCGAGGCCAGAAGATCTGCCATGGAAGTAGGACTCCATTTGCCCGAGGATCTTCTTGAGTTTTTTGATTTCTTCGGCGCCCACGGCAGAAGACCGATCGATCCGGTTGTTGGCATATCTGTCGTAGATGGCAGCGACCAATGCACCGGATGACCCCACACCAAATCCCTGAGGGATATTGGATTCGAAATACATACCTGATGTCAGGTCGGCTGTGAGTTGTGCCGTGTTCAATGAACAGAGGAGTTCGCCCTTCTCTTCCAGCTTGCGGAGGTGTTCGGCGTAGGCCCTGATGTGTTCGTTGCTCTCGGCCTGTTGC
>CATILC010000070.1 GCA_949516455.1 Flavobacteriia bacterium
AAAAAGGGGAGAGATCATAGGAAGGGTTGGAAATACGGGTCTGAGCACGGCACCTCATCTGCATTATGAAGTGCACCGGAACGGAAAAAAGATCAATCCGATCAACTTCTTCTTCAACGACCTCAGTCCGGAAGAATACGAGGAGATCATCCAAACGGCCGAACGTGAGAATCAGTCCTTCGACTGATGGAAGAACAGCTGGATCTCGATCCTGAAAAGCGGTATTACAGTATAGGAGAGGTTTCCGAACTCCTCGAGGTGAATGCCTCCCTCATCCGTTTTTGGGAAAAAGAATTTCCCAGTATCAAGCCCAAGAAAAGTGCAAAGGGCAACCGCAAGTTCACACCTGCCGACATACAGGAATTGCGTACCATCCATTACCTGGTCAAGAAAAGGGGATTCACCCTTGATGGCGCACGAAAGAAAATGCGCACTGACAAAAGTGACACAGAACGAAAAGCACAGATCGCGGAACGCCTTTTGCGCCTGAAGAACTCATTGGAACAATTAAGAGATCAACTATGAACATCAAGCGCATTATCCCTTGGGCCATCCTTGGGCTCATGGCCCTCTTCATTTTATCATCTATGGGTCGGTACAACGATCTGGTGGCCAAAGATGAAGCCATCAACGGTCAGTGGGCGCAGGTCGAAGCGGCCTATCAGCGTCGGGCGGACCTCATCCCAAACCTGGTCAAGACGGTGAAGGGATATGCGGATTTTGAAAAAGAAACGCTCACCCAAGTGATCGAGGCCCGAAGCAAGGCCACATCCGTGCAGATCGATGCGAACGACCTGAGTGCCGAGTCCATCCAAAAATATCAGCAGGCTCAGGAGGGCCTTACGGGCGCACTCTCGCGCCTTTTGGTCTCAGTGGAACGCTACCCCGATCTGAAAGCCAATCAAAATTTCCGGGACCTACAGAACGAATTGACCAATACGGAAAATAAGATCGCCTTCGAGCGGAAGAAATTCAACGATTCCGTACGAACGTTCAACGGAGAGATTCGAAAAATTCCGGCGCGATTCATCGCAGGATTCGCAGGGCTTCAGGCGCGGTCCTACTTCGAGTCAAAGGCAGGGACGGAAGAAGCTCCTGAAGTTCAGTTTTAATGGATCGGCCCAAAGAGCGATTTTTCGATCCGGAGAGCGAAGAGCGGGTCCTGTCGGCCATTCGGCAGGCCGAACAAAACACATCGGGCGAAATTCGTGTGCACCTGGAACGATCTTCTGGAAAAGACCCCTACAAGCGAGCACAACAGGTGTTCTCCCGCCTCGGCATGCACAGAACCGCCGAGCGCAACGGAGTGCTCTTTTATCTCGCCACAGAAGACCACAAATTCACCATCCTAGGCGACAAGGGAATCGATCAGGCGGTGCCCGATGGATTCTGGAATGAGATCCGGGACGAGATGCAGCGGCATTTCCGTCTGGGTGAATTTGAGCAGGGCCTCAGCCGTGGAATTCTCATGGCAGGAGAACAACTTGCTCACTTCTTCCCGCACAGCGCAGACGACATCAATGAACTGGACGATGAGATCTCTGAATCCTAGTTTCCTTTTCTTTCTCGCCCTGCTGCTTTTCCCGGCACTTCAGGCACAGGAAATTCCAAAACGACCCAGCCCGCCAAGACTGGTCAACGACCTGGCTGAAGTGTTGAGCGCGGAAGAGGAAAGACGGCTCGAACGGTTTCTGATCGATTACGACGACAGCACGTCCACCCAGATCGTCGTGCTCACCGTGGCCTCCACATCTGGAGAAGACATCGTGTTGTACGGAAGCAGTGTCGGGGAAAACTGGGGCGTCGGACAGGAATTCAAAGACAACGGGATCGTTCTTGTGGTCGCTGTGGAAGACCGCAGCATTGGCATCGCAACTGCCTACGGCATCGAGGAATACATGAATGCCGCAGCCACTGGAAGGATCATCGATGAACGCATTCTGCCGTATTTCAAGAATGGAGACTATTTCAGCGGAATAGCAGCCGGTGTGGAAGGGATCGTACAGACACTTGCAGGAACCTTTGACAATGAAAAGGGCCGAAGTCCCGGGCGGGACGGCATGGGCTCAGGCCTTCTCCTCTTTTTGATCATATTGCTTTTCGTTCTGCTCAGATCCCGCGGACGCGGTGGTGGTGGAGGTGGCGGCCTTATGACGGCCTACTGGCTGGGTTCCATGGGCGGATACACCATGGGGCGCGGGAGAGGCTTCGGAGGAGGCGGGAGTTTTGGAGGCGGCGGTTTCGGTGGCTTTGGTGGAGGCAGCTTTGGCGGAGGAGGAGCGAGCGGAAGTTGGTGACCGCTTCAACAGCATAAATCTTAGATTCGGGGCATGAAGCAAACGCTGGCCCTGCTCGCCGGACCTCTGGCGTTCCTTGTGATCGGTTCGATGCCTTTGGAAGGACTTGAGCCTTCTGCACAGAGTGTACTCGCGCTCACGGCATGGATGGCCATCTGGTGGGTCACCGAGGCCATTCCCATGTCGGCCACCGCGCTTTTGCCCGTAACGGTCTTGCCGCTGATCCAGGCCATTGGCTTGAAACCTGCAGCAGCGGTCTACTCAAGTCCCATCATCTTTTTATTTCTCGGTGGATTCGCCATGGCCTTGAGCATCGAAAAATGGGGATTGCACCAGCGGCTTGCATTGAGCATCATCAAAAAGACAGGGAGCAGAAGCCGATCCATTGTTCTAGGGTTCATTCTCGCCACCGCCGTGTTGTCGATGTGGATCAGCAATACAGCGACGACCTTGATGCTGCTGCCCATCGCACTGGCCATGCTCAAAGAATTGGACGGAGATGGAACAAAGAAGAATACGCCCTTCGCACAGGCGCTGCTTTTGGGCATCGCCTATTCCGCGAGCATCGGAGGAACAGCCACGCTGATTGGCACTCCTACCAACCTGATCTTTGCGGCAGCCTCTGATGAATTGCTCGGACGCAGCGTGTCCTTCTACGATTGGACCCGGCAGGCGCTCCCGTTGGCCCTTGCCGCACTGATCCTCTGCTGGCTCTACCTCACCCGATGGAAGTTCCGCTTTGAAGACCGCGATCAACCGGAACTCAAGAAGATCGTGGAACGCAAGCTGGATGCCCTTGGCCCATTGAGCAATCAGGAGTTGAAAGTGCTTTTGATCTTTTCTGCTGTAGTTGCCCTCTGGATCTGCCGAACCTTGTTGCTGAAAGATATTCTGCCAGGGCTCTCAGATCCGGCCATCGCCCTGGGCGGAGCACTCGTCCTCTTCGTTCTGCCCTCCGACCGGTCGAAGGGACGCATCCTTGAGTGGTCCGACATGAAGGAACTCCCCTGGGGCATCCTGATCCTGTTCGGTGGCGGCCTGAGCCTGGCGGCGGCTTTTCAGTCCACAGGATTGGCGAGCTGGCTGGCAGATCGCTTCCTCTTTTTGGAGGGCGTCCCGCATTGGCTCATCCTGATCTTTCTGGTGGCCTCAGTGAATTTTACAACAGAACTGACCTCAAACGTGGCCACTGCCTCTGTTTTGATGCCCGTATTGGCCTCGCTCGGCAGCAGCCTCGGAATGGACTCCTTTTCGCTCATGTTCGCCTGTGCGGTCACCTCCTCTTATGCCTTTATGCTCCCTGTCGCCACTGCGCCCAATGCCGTGGTCTTCAGTTCAGGTCGGATTCCCATTGGCAGCATGGCGCGCACCGGTCTTTGGTTGAATCTGCTCAGCATTGTACTGATCAGTGCGTACCAATACCTCTTTCTGGGGCTTTGAATAAAAAAACCCTGCCGAAGCAGGGTTGAAAAAGATCGAAAGGATCGGCTTACATCATACCGCCCATTCCTCCACCTGGAGGCATAGGAGGCATCGCTGGCTCTTCCTTGGGTATCTCGGTGATGGTTGCTTCGGTGGTGAGCAACATGCCGGCTACAGAGCTGGCATTTTCCAGAGCGACACGGGAGACTTTGGTCGGATCGATGATCCCTGCCTCGTACATGTTCTGGTATTCATCGGCTTTGGCATTGAATCCGAAGTCTTTTTTGCCCTCTTTGACCTTGGCAACGACCACTGAACCTTCGAGACCAGCATTCTCTACGATCTGACGCAGCGGCTCCTCGAGCGCACG
>CATILC010000071.1 GCA_949516455.1 Flavobacteriia bacterium
ATTCTATCTGACCATCCTCGTTGCCCTGCTCGTGGGACAATTCCTGGCCAAGCGACAGGATCAGGCAGAATGAACAGGCAGGATCAATCGATGATCAGTCGATGGCTGCTCATTCGCTCACCGCCTTTGTACACCTCCAATAAATAGATTCCTCTGGCACCATCAAAACGGAAGGAACGACGGCTCCTGCCATCGGGTTTGAGGATGATCTCAGAATGCAACCGACCCTGAGCATCCAGCATCCGAAGGCGATCTTCCGCACCGCTGAGGCCATTCAAGATCAATTGTCCATTGCTGGAGGGCACCGGAAACAACTCAGTCCTTGATGAGATGTCTTCGGACACCTCAAAGTCCGGTGGATACATCAGGATGGTATCGTTCTCCACCCAACCTGCATTGACATTCACGCTGACAAAGGCGGTGTCGTATCCCTGCAGATAAGCCACGCCACTGAGGTTGGTGGGCAAACTGCCCCATTTCACTTTGCCGCTCAGATCTGAGGTGAATTGAAGACCGGCCGCGGGGTCCGAAACAGATACACCCGCCAGAGGTGTGCCCGTGACCGCATCGAGGAAGATCGCCCGCCAATAACCCGCTCTCGGATAGTCCGTATCCAAAAGGAAGAGTCCCTCCTCCCGATCGGTCACCGCAATGCGTCCTGAAGGGAAGTATGGATAAGCTCCCCATGCACCATCGAAATTGCCAGTTCCACTGAATGGTGATGTGTCGTAGTAGCCTGTTTCCACCAGAATGTCGGGTTGGTGTGCATCCACTATCTGAAGACCAGATGTATAGAAGCTATTCACCAAGAACCCGCCATAGACATGCGCATTGTGCGGTGGTGCGATGGAGTCGATGCCCGATCGGATGCGGTCGAGTTCTCTGATGTTCCCCAGATCGGAAACATCATAGGCCGTCACGTAGGCACCCGTCACTTCGTCTGTTGTGAAAAGGGTGCGGTTGTCGTCCGATATCCACGAATTGTGCGTGAATTGACTGCTTGTCGGAGCACTCGCCTGCGTCAGGGGCGCCGTCTTGTCCGTTACATCGATCACGTAGAACTGACCGTCATATACCGCGCTGCCCCACAAGGTATCTCCACGAGCCATTCCATCATGCAGGTAATGTTCGCTCCAGGTGCTCAGGTATTGGGGATTTTCTGGATCACTGGCCACATCGTACAATATGCATACCCCCGACTGCGGATTGTTGCTGCCAAAGAGGTACATGACGCCTTGCTCGTCTATGTAGAGGTTGTGCGCCGTCTGCATGGAATCCATACAACCGCTGCCGTTTCCAAGGGTCACATCCACAGTGCTGCTGGCCAAAGCATTTTTGATCAGCTGTCCGTCTGCCTGACTGATCATGACCGAAGGAATGCCAATGGAGCCCGTTGCTCCACCCATAGTGAATATTTGCCCCGGTTGGTTGTTCACGATCACAGCTGCCACAGCACCCGCATTCTGTGCCTCTTGAACCTTGGTAACAAAGGTGCACGAGCCGCGATCGATGAGTGCGATCCTGCCATTCATGGCTGCGGCATTGGTGAATGGTTCGCATCCGTCATTCAGCGGGGCTGTGTTGTCCACTGCAAGAACGAGGTCCGATGTAATCGATACCGATGTCAGTGACGGTCCGAATGATGCCGGGACAGCCGAATACGGGCCAGAGATCCCGGAAGGTGCGATCACCTGTAAAGAGGCACCGCCGCCGCAATTCGGATCAAAGAAGGCCGGAAACTGATAGTTGTATTCAGGCGTCTTCCCATGCTCTATGCTGTCCAGATCGATGATCAGCAGTCCATTGTTGGGCAGAGTGGGCACGATTGGATTGTCGTGGGTCACATATGCGTAGTGGCCCCAAGTCTTGAGGTCGCGCCAGGTCGAATTCACGCCCGGGATCCGAATGATCTCGTTCAATGCGGGAGCCTGGCTGACATCGACGATGCTCACCCCATTGGTGAGACCCACCAGGGCATATTCAGAACCATCTGGGGCGGTATACCCCCACACATCATTGGTGCTGGAACCAGGATAAGAGAACTGTGCCAGCTTCTGTACATTCAAACTGTCTTGTGCCCAGAGGCCAAAAGAGCAAAGCGCAGCCAATAGGAGGTAATTCGTTCGTTTCATCATATAGCTTAAACGATAAAAGAACAACGGCAGTTGGCCTATAGTTCCATGCTGATCTGCGCATCGCCATCGGCTTGCTCCGCAGAATCTTCTGCCTCTGTTGAAACCGCATCTTGTGCTGGCTTCTCCTGCGCCAACTCATGAAGAATGACCTCTTTGACAGAATATGTGCTCAGTTGCTTTCCCTTGGCCTTGATGCCCTTAACGGAAATGAAGGAGTCGTCTGAACAGATGCGTTCATTGGGCCGTGCATCCTTACCCCGCTCCTTTCGGAAGACCAATTCCACTTCTACAGGCTTGCAGGTCACGGCCACCAGTTGGATTCCCTCCTCATTGGGAATGAGTGTCTCGGCCTTCTTGATGGCTTCGGCACGGAATCGCTTCAGGTAGTGGCGGTTTTTGCTCTTGTCTTGGTAGACCAGTGAATACACGTCTTCTTCTGAATGCTTTTGGAGCAAAAGCACATCGTCTTCGAGCCGATTTGAAAGATCGAAGCTGATCAGTCGGTATTGTCCACCCTGGGTGATCTGGACGATCTGATCTTCGCCTTTGAAACTGCCCACGAATTCGCCGCGTTCCTCATCGTTGAGCCGGTTTACCGCAGGGTCATACCAGATCTTGCGTGCGCCAAGGGTGCTCACACCCTCTTGCTTAAGCTCGATCTTTTTGATCGGATAACGCGACACGATATTGCCTTTGGCCGAGCGTCCTTTGATGGCGATCTCTGAGAAATCTGCATCGTACTTCAGCTTCTTGAGCTTTTGAAGCGCCCGAAGATGAACGGTCACCACCTCGGCTTCTCCATTGGGATTGGAGGTGAAATAGAGCACTTTGGACTTCGCGTGGTCTGAGGCAACTGGATACTCCTTTCCCCGGGTGACACCGCCCGGCTGAAACCGTTTGATGAATGCCCTGGAACTCCCGCCGTCCCAATAGATCATGTTATAGACCGTGCGATCGTTCCCCTTGACGAATACTTCGGCATGCAGGATGTCCTTGCCCACGAAAGTCTTCTGCTCCACCTTGGTGACGAGCATCTTACCGTCCTTGCGAAAGACGACCACATCGTCCATATCGGAACACTCGAAGAGAAATTCGTCTTTTTTCAGACCGGTACCGATGAATCCTTCCTCGCGGTTCATGTAGAGTTTGACATTCGCCAGGGCCACACGGGTTGCCTCGATATCGTCAAAAGTTCTGAGTTCGGTTTTCCGTTCCCGACCCTTTCCGTATTTCTTTTTGAGCGCCTTGAACCACTGTACGGCGTAGTCCACCAGGTGCGCCAGGTGGTTCTTCACTTCCTCCATATCGCCCTCCAGGCGAAGGATGTGCTGCTCTGCCTTGTCGGAATCGAATTTGGTGATGCGTTTGATGCGAATTTCCGTCAGACGCACGATGTCCTCGTCGGTGACTTCCCGCAACAAGTCGCCGATAAAGGGCTCAAGACCCTTTCTGATGGTGGCGATCACTTCTTCCCAGGATTCGCACTCTTCGATGTCCCGATAAATGCGCTCACGAATAAAGATCCGCTCCAAGCTGGCAAAATGCCACTGTTCCTGCAGTTCACCCAGATTGTATTCGAGCTCCTGCCGCAATACCTCGAGAGTGTGTTCGGTATTCTGCTTAAGCAGATCGCTTACGCCAAGAAATACAGGGGTGTCCTCGTGAACCACGCAGGCCAGAGGAGAAATGGAAACTTCGCAATCGGTGAAGGCATAGAGCGCGTCTATGCTTTTGTCAACAGATACGCCTGCGGGAAGATGGATGAGGATCTCGACATGCTGGGCGGTATTGTCTTCGATCTTCTTGATCTTGATCTTCCCCTTGTCATTGGCCCTGAGCACAGAATCGATCAGACTTCCCGTCGTGGTACTGTAAGGGATCTCACTGATGCGCAGCATGCGGTTACCCGCGTCCTCAATGCGGGCCCGAACTCTGACCTTCCCTCCTTTCATTCCATCGTTGTACTGCATAACGTCCGCCGTTCCACCCGTGGGGAAGTCTGGGAACAACTGGAATCGCTTGCCCTTGAGAATGGCGACGGATGCGTCGATCAGTTCGTTGAAATTGTGGGGCAGGATGCGTGTGGACAGGCCAACAGCGATCCCCTCCACTCCCTGTGCGAGCAAGAGCGGAAATCGAACAGGAAACTGAACCGGCTCTTTGCTTCGGCCGTCGTACGAGGACTGCCACTCTGTGATCTTGGGCTGATAGATCACTTCCCGTGCAAAGGCTGTCAAACGGGCCTCAATGTATCGGGGAGCTGCGGCTGAGTCACCTGTCAGGATATTTCCCCAATTCCCTTGACAATCCACGAGAAGGTCTTTCTGTCCGATCTGTACGAGCGCATCTCCAATAGAAGCATCACCGTGCGGATGGAACTTCATGGTATGCCCGATCAGATTGGCGACCTTATGGTAGCGTCCATCGTGCAGATCGTCCATGGAGTGCAACAGGCGCCGCTGAACAGGCTTAAGCCCATCGAGCAAAGCGGGTACAGCTCTTTCGAGGATCACATAGGAGGCATAGTCCAGGAAGTAATCCTGATACATGCCTGAGACACGGGTAATTCGTGATGTACTTAGCCCACTTTCTTCCAAAGGACAGATCGTTTGGACATGCTCTCCTGAGAAACCGTCTC
>CATILC010000072.1 GCA_949516455.1 Flavobacteriia bacterium
AAAAACAATGGGCAACAAAAAAGCCGACATCTCTGCCGGCTTGTCTAAGATGGCTCCTCCTCTTGGGCTCGAACCAAGGACCCTCTGATTAACAGTCAGATGCTCTAACCAACTGAGCTAAGGAGGAATGTTGTTCGGAAAATTGTGAAACACAGTTTTTCCGAGCGGGCAAAAATACGCTTATGATGCCATCGGCGCAATATCTTTGGCGAAAATCAAGAACATGAGTGTACTCGTAGTTGGAACAGTCGCTTTCGACAGTGTGGAATCTCCATTCGGCAAAGCCGAACACATCCTCGGAGGCGCAGGTACCTACATCGGCCTGTCTGCTTCGTACCTCACCCGCCCGATCCAGCTGGTGAGCGTGGTGGGCGAGGATTTCCCACAGGAACACTTCGACCGAATGACATCGCACGACATCGATGTTTCTGGCATCGAGATCGTCAAAGGAGGCAAGACCTTCTTCTGGGCAGGGAAGTACCGAGACGACCTCAACACACGAGACACCCTCGACACCCAGCTCAACGTGCTGGCGGATTTCAGCCCAGTGGTTCCCGAGCACATGCGCGATGCCGAATACCTGATGCTCGGCAATCTGTTGCCCTCAGTTCAGATGCGGGTATTGGAGCAACTGCATGCCCGTCCAAAACTGGTGGTGATGGACACCATGAACTTTTGGATCGACGGCTTCCTCGACGATCTGAAAGAAGGACTTCGTCTGACGGATGTACTGACCATCAACGACGAAGAGGCACGAATGCTGAGTGGCGAATATGCATTGCCGGCAGCAGCCAAGAAGATCCTCCAAATGGGCCCGCGCTATCTGGTGATCAAAAAAGGAGAGCACGGCGCCCTGCTCTTTGGCGAGGACCAGGTGTTCTATGCACCCGCCTTGCCGCTGGATGAAGTGGTGGATCCCACAGGGGCGGGAGACTCCTTCGCAGGAGGCTTTTTGGGCCACATCGCACGCAGCGGAGACATCAGCTTTGAGAATATGAAAAGGGCGCTGATCTATGGATCGGCCATGGCCTCATTCTGCGTCGAAAAATTCGGGACCGAGCGTTTGGTCGGACTGACCGAAGCCGATGTGAACCAACGACTTGCCCGCTTCACCGAGCTCACTCGTTTCGAGCTCTAGAAAGAAATTTCTTACAAACCCAACGGATTCCACCCAACGCTCGTTATAGAGTTGTTCGGGCAGGCCCGGAAAAACTAAAACACGGTCAAGCCCTCTGCGGAGGGCTTTTCTTGTCTTTTGGGAACTGCGAACACCGGACGATGCACGAGCTCAAATGGCAGCAGAACAAACAAATAGGCCGGTCTTGCGTACCTTGAGGGTCGCTATACCTATGCCTAAAGTGATCGACAAAGAACTGATCGCCGCCTGCCGGCGGGAGGAACGAAAGGCTCAAAACGAGCTGCATCGCCTCTGCTATGGTTTTTTGATGGGTATCTGCCTGCGCTACGAAAAGAACAAGGACGACGCGGCCGCGCTGTTGAATCTGGCCTTTTTCAAAATCCTTACCCGCCTGGATCAGTACAAAGACAATGTGCCCTTTGAGGCCTGGGCAAAGCGTGTAACGATCAACACACTCATTGACGAATTCAGAAAAAAGAACAAGGACCAGCATCAGTTTGTCGAATCCTTTGATCACAGCCTGCCGCTTTCCTTCATGGACTTCAATGAGGCCGACCAGCGATTTGACGCGGAAGATCTTGAACGCATGATCCGGGAACTTCCCGAAATGAGTCAGAAGGTGTTCAACCTCTACATCATCGATGGATACAACCACAAGGAGATCGGAGAGATGCTGCACATCTCTGAGGGAACCTCCAAGTGGCATCTTTTCACCGCCCGAAAATCACTGAAGGAAACGATCCTTCAGATCACCAACCGCGTAGCCTCCGTAACGCTATGACCGAGAAGGACCTCAAAAAGCTCTTTCAGGAGAAGTTCGGAGAACGCGAAGTTCCCTACGAAGCGGGCTCATGGAGCGCCGTGGAGCAAATGCTCGACAAAGCCACGCCCGTGGCTTGGTACAGACGTCCGGGGCTGATTCAAAAGGGCCTTGTGCTGACCTCCTCCCTCGCGGTGGCAACATCTGTCTACCTCTTCAGTCCGCTGACGGAAAACAAGGCGGATACTTTCGGGCCAGCAGGAGCACCAAGCATTCAAGCGACTCCGGTGCCAGAGGCAACGACTTATGATCTGGATGCTGAGCGCAGAGAGCAAGGAGGATCAACGGAAGCAGCGAGTGAGCAGTCACCCATGGCCTCTTCATCCTCACCAGGTGCGGGCAGCAACCTCATTCCTGAAAGCAACAGCCGGGCGGAAAACAGATCTCATGGTGCGACAGCGTCCAATGCTGAAAAGCGCTACACCTCTGTGCAGATGGCGCCAATGTCATTTGATCCTGAGCGTTACGTGCTTTTGGAGGAGAAGAACAATTTGACCGTGCAGATGCAGG
>CATILC010000073.1 GCA_949516455.1 Flavobacteriia bacterium
AAAGAAATTCTCCACCTTTGAAACAATGCGGCGGATTCGCTTGTCTTTTCTCTAAAGTGTAGAATGTACGTATTGGAGCGGGAGCAAAGCATCCCGATCGACGTGGATAAGGCGTGGTCCTTTTTTTCCTCCCCGAAGAACCTCAAGGAGATCACCCCGGATTATTTGGGGTTCGAAATACGCTCTTCACTGCCCGAGCGCATGTACGAGGGCTTATTCATCCGTTATACGGTACGTCCCCTTCTTGGCTTGCCCCTTGAATGGGTGACGGAGATCACGCACATCAAGGAAGGACAATTCTTCGTGGACGAACAGCGAAAGGGACCATATCGCATTTGGCACCACGAGCATCATTTTGAAGCTTATAGCGGTGGGGTACGAATGTTCGATCGTGTAAGCTATGAGCTTCCTTTAGGCGTGGTGGGCGAACTTTTCCATCCCGTACTGGTCAAGGGCAAGTTGAACGAGATCTTTCAGTACCGCTTTGACAAGGTCAACGAACTCTTTGGCAAGGCCACATGAACCGAATTGTCATTGGGATCGATCTTGGCAGCCGATTGTCGGGCAACACTGTATTGTCCATATTCGATCATGGTCGCGTGCACTTCATGCGCGTCGATAAAAATGTGTGCGCGGATACCTTCAGCCTGAACGCCGTACAACATTACCATCCACAACATGTATTTCTCGATGCCCCGCTGAGCCTTCCAGGCGTCTATCGAGGCATCAAGGGCTGCAAGGATTATCACTTCAGAAAGGCCGATCGTGAGCTGAAGGCCATGTCTCCGATGTTTCTGGGTGGACTGACCGCCCGTGCCATCGAGCTGTCCGAAGAAATACGAAGCAAGAAAATCCCTGTATTTGAAACCTACCCGAGGATCATGGCGCGAAAGCAGGGACTCGAATCCATTGGCTACAAGAAAGGTACAAGCTTTCTGAAGGCCTGTCAGGACCAACTCCGTGCACAGCTGAATCCTGAGATCAAAATGGAAAGCGGGGAAATGGAATCATGGCATCATATCGACGCATTCCTTGCCATGCTGTCGGCACTGGCATTCGCTGCAGGTCAACCCGAGGTGTACGGAGACAAAAAGGAGGGACTGATCCATGTCTGACCCGACCTATCGGAAATTGAGATTGGTCTTGGGGGACCAGCTTCATTCGGGGCATTCCTGGTTTGAAGAAACCAATGCTGAGTCACTCCATGTGATGATGGAGATCCGAACTGAAACCGATTACGTTCGCCATCATATCCAAAAGGTGGCCGGTTTTTTTGGCGCCATGCGGCGCTTCGCGGAGGCCCAGGAAAAAAAGGGACATTCCTTTCGCTATTTCCGGATCGGTGACCCCGGCAATCATCAGGATTTCCAGAAGAACATTCAACAGCTGATCGAGGAATTCCCTTCGATCGAAGCGGTCGAATATCAGGAACCGGATGAATACCGACTGGATGTCTATTTCGAGGAATGTGCTTCCTCCCTTTCCGTCCCGATGCAAAAGGTGTCATCCGAACATTTCCTCACCGACCGCAACGAGTTGGAGGAATTCTTTGGTGATCGCTCCTACTTGATGGAACGCTTCTACAGGATGATGCGGCAGAAATGGGAAGTTCTGATGAACGGCAAACAGCCCGAGGGAGGAGATTGGAATTTTGACGCAAGCAACCGAAAGAAGCTGCCCAAAGGGATCGTTCTACCTGTGCCT
>CATILC010000074.1 GCA_949516455.1 Flavobacteriia bacterium
CGCGACAATTCTTCAAAAACATATTCCCCCACCAGACCCGCGTGCCAGGAAGTACCGCAAGCGATGATCAATATGCGGTCTGCCTGCAGGAATTTATCCTTGTACTCGGAAACTCCGCCCAACCGAATGATGCCTTGTTCAGGCAGCAAGCGCCCCCGCATGGTGTCGCGAATCGACTTGGGCTGCTCGTAGATCTCTTTGAGCATAAAGTGATCGTAGCCGCCCTTCTCAATGGACTCAAGGTCCATCTGCAGCTGAGTTACATATGGCTCTACAATTTTATCGCTCGGGATGCTTCGTATTGCAAGGGATTCTCCGAGGCGAATGAGCGCCATCTCATCTTCCTCCAGATAGACAGCCTTCTTGGTGTATTCCAAAAAAGGCGAAGCGTCTGAGGCGATGAAATACTCCCCCTGGCCCACGCCGATCACCAATGGACTGCCTTTTTTGGCCACTACGATCTGTCCATCGCGCTCCTTGTCCACAACGCAGATCGCATAAGCACCGATCACCTGATTCAAGGCAACCCGCACCGCTTTTTCTACCGGCAGCTTTTCCGAAAGCATGATGTCCTCGATCAAATTGACCAGAACCTCCGTATCCGTATCGCTTTGAAAGGTGAAGCCTCTTCCTGACAGGGCTTCTTTCAGGCTTTCAAAATTCTCAATGATGCCATTGTGGATCAGTGCCAGTCTACCAGACTGGGACATGTGCGGATGGGAATTCGCATCGCTCGGAGGTCCGTGTGTGGCCCAGCGCGTATGTCCAATACCCAGAGAACCCGATACATCTTTATCTTTTGCAAGGTCTGTCAGATCGGAAACCTTCCCCTTGCACTTGTGCATTTGCAGCCCATCGCTCAATAAAGCCACCCCTGCACTGTCATAGCCTCGGTATTCCAGCCGCTGCAATCCTTTTACAATGATGGGATACGCTTCGCGGTGTCCCAGGTAACCAACTATTCCACACATTTCTTCCCGTATTAGGGTTTGGTCGTAAAATAAATGTCCAAAGTGAGGGGATTTCTCGGGTGTAGGTTTCCGTTGAGCACCACTCGGTTCGCTGTGGACGCCCCGGAACCGGCTACAAGAAACAGACGAGTACCTGTTCCGCCATGCTCGGAGAGTCTTTCAAAAATATGACGGGTTATGTTAAATCGGTATTGTTTTTCCCTGAAACTTCCACGCAACACATTGCCCCCCACGCCCGTAGAAGCGCTGATTCTATAATCCTTGATGAGCACTTTGCCCGTATCGTTGGCTCCTGTCTCAAGGAGAAGTAACTGATCCGGCACCCACATACCCGATGCATCCGATCCGATCTCTGAATGGAAAACCAACTCTGCCTTGGTAATCAAAAATGCGGAGTCTGCGAGCGCAGATAAGGTGGGAAATTGCAGCTCAGTGAGCACACCGCCCATGGCTTGAACATAAGTAAATGCCTCGCCTGCCGACGTGTCCTGAAGGGCTGGGTCAAAAGCAGCTGTACTGTAATCGTGGCTGAAATTGTTGGCGGTTATGCCGCTGTTGTCCGTTTCCAGATAAAAGACCGATGTATCCGTCGTATTGTGATAGTACAATTCAATGCGGCTCTGGCCGGTAAAGGTTTCGAAATAGAGCATGCAACCATCCCCCCCGGCAGAAGACACTTCTATGCCATTGAAGTAGTCAATAAATGCCGTATTGCTTTCGAAAGCTGGATTCCCGGCGTCTAGCTCATCGAAAATGGCTGACTTAAAGAATCCTGTATCCAATGGAAATGTGATCCTTGAAACCTGCTGACCGCTCAAAATTGTGTCGATGCCCATGGGTCGGTGGGGCACCGGGCCCGAACTGCCCAAAAGGGGTCCGGTCTTCCACTGTTTGGACGAATAATAGGCTTGGTCTGCATCAGGGTCCATGAACTCCTCGAGCAAACGCACCTGCAAACTCATAGGGCGATTGGTATCCCCGTAGTAGCCCGAATAGCGCAACACCATACGCACTGAATCCAACTGCGGATCGGTTCCGAAGTCAGGTTGGGAAGATTGCAAAAGAAGGTGGGTCACAAAAGAGCTACTGCTGAAGCCCAGTACATCGTCTTGATAGGAACCTGCAATAGCGCGCTGCGGATTGACCGCAAGAACACTGTCTTCAAGGGCCGAATAAGCGATCACGGAAAATTGACTCAAAACCCCTGCCCGAGCCGGTTCTTCCCCTATGGCATCGATGCCAAGTGTTCCTGCATCTTTTTCGCAAGAGAGGGACAAAAGAAAAGCCATCCCCAGGATGACTTCTGAAAAAATATTGGTTTTATGCATCTTTTGCTCCGTATGAACGGATCAAACGGCCAGAGCTTCCTCCGCAACCTGCTGATAAAATTCTTCGATCTGTTCCATTTGATCAGCGACCTCCGAGACCTCCAATGCCTGAGGGTGAAGCTCCTCAATCAGCTTGTTCAACTGGCTGCTGAGCCCTGGGTGACGCATCACAGCGTCGCTGTAGCGGACACCTGCCTCGCTGAGCGTTTCGATATGGGGAGAAGTGAAGTGCGCCAGATCTTCCCCCTCGATTCCGTCGAACTCCAGACCTGAATGCAACTTTTCACTGAAAGCTTCTGAGGATTCGCTCGGATAGATGCTGGTGATGACTTTGGAATCCTGAAACAAAGGATCGTCGGCGTGGAATTTTTTGAGGTACAAGGGCAGGAGAGATGCCATCCATCCGTGTACGTGTATGATGTCTGGAGACCATCCGAGCTTGCGCACCGTTTCGATCACTCCACGGCAGAAAAAGATCGAGCGTTCATCATTGTCCGGATGAAATTTGCCTTTGTCGTCGAAAAAGACCGACTTCCGCTTGAAATACTCTTCGTTGTCGATGAAATACACCTGGATACGCGCACCTGGGACGGAAGCTACCTTGATGATGAGCGGCTGGTCCATATCGTTCACGACAATATTGATCCCACTCAACCGGATCACCTCGTGCAATTGATGGCGACGCTCATTGATCACTCCGAAACGAGGCATGAACACGCGTACCTCATGGCCCTTCTCATTCATTTTCTTAGGTAGGGCAAGGGCTGCCTTGGAGATCTCTGTCTCTTTTTGGTATGGACTTATTTCTTGGGAAACATAGAGAATGCGTTTCTTTTCCATACGAGACATATTAGGTAATTGGACGAAGCGCGAAGATAAGAAAATTTTAGGCTCGTTAAGACGCTGAGTCGCCCTAGTTTTGAGGCGTAGCAAGGAATAACATGATCGCACACCCCTCGGGTCAAAAATTGGCCGAGCAGATCGCCGAATGGCGTGAACGCGGAGAATCCGTTGGATTCGTCCCGACCATGGGCGCATTGCACAAGGGGCACGCCACTCTTTGCTCAATGGCTCAGGCACAAGCGGACAGGGTCGTGGTGAGCATTTTTGTCAACCCAACACAGTTTCATGATTCTCAGGATCTTGAGAAGTATCCCAGAACCATTGATCAGGATTTGGCCACCTTGGGTGCCCTTGGTGTGGACGCTGTCTATCTACCGGAAGTCCGCGAAATATATCCCGTTCATTACAAGCAGCCCGCTTACGCGCTTGGACCCCTCGAGAAAATCATGGAAGGCGTACACCGACCCGGTCACTTTCAAGGCGTCGCAGCTGTTTTGGATCGCTTTTTCCAATTGCTGCCTGTGAACATGGCTTTCTTTGGTGAAAAGGACTTTCAGCAGCTGGAAGCCGTGCGCAGGCTTGTTGCCATGAAAGGGCACGGGGTCTCTGTAGTGGGCTGTCCGACGATTCGTGAAAAATGTGGTCTGGCAATGAGTTCCAGAAACATGCGGCTGAGTGCTGAAGGAAGGGAAACGGCCTGTTCGATATACAAGGGCTTCATCGAGATCAAAGAGGCCATGGCAGAAGTATTCGAACCCGACCATCTCGAGCAGACCAAAAAAAATTGGCAGGCCCTGGGTATGGAGGTCGAATACCTGGAGTTGGCACATGCCACAACATTTGAATCTGCCCGACCGGGAGATTCGCTCGCGCCGCGCGAACCATGGCGACTATTTGCAGCCGCTCATGTTGAAGGTGTTCGGCTAATCGACAATCTCGCCCTAGAGAGCTGAACGATTGATGATATTTGTGATCCAATAACCCCCAATGGCCAAGAAATCGACGAAACGTTCTAAGGATATCGCTCTATTGAAGGAAGCGTTCCGCTTGATGCGGACCGCCAAATCCATGGCAGATCTGTACGAACGGCATCGCGACACCACCTCCAAGTACGTTCATGCCACCTCACGCGGACACGAGGCTGCACAGCTGGCGCTGGCTCTTCAGCTTCGGCCGCAGGACTGGGTCTCACCCTACTACCGCGACGACTCCATTTTGCTTGGCATCGGCATGCGACCCTATGAGCTCATGCTGCAGTTACTGGCCAAAAAAGACGACCCCTTTTCGGGCGGCCGAACCTATTACAGCCACCCGAGCTTAAAGGATGAAGACAAGCCCAAGATCATCCATCAGTCTTCAGCAACGGGCATGCAGGCCATCCCCACCACTGGATTGGCCATGGGTGTCCAATACCGCGAACAACAGAAGCTCGATGTTTGGGACGCCGGCGATGCACCCGTTGTGGTTTGTTCTATTGGCGATGCCGCAATGACAGAGGGTGAGGTCTCCGAAGCCCTGCAGATGGCTGTTCTGAAACAGCTCCCGATCCTGTTTTTTGTTCAGGACAACGAGTGGGACATCTCGGCCAACGCCAAAGAAACCCGCGCACAGAATGCAGCTGAATTTGCAAAAGGATTCAACGGTCTTGAAGTGCGAAGCCTGGACGGTAACGACTTCGCCGAGGTCTACGAGGAAGTTGAGGACGTCCTGGGCAAGATTCGCTCAGAGAGAAGGCCTTTTATGATGCATCTAAAAGTGCCCTTGCTGGGTCATCACACCTCGGGTGTGCGCATGGAATGGTACCGCGATGATCTGGAAGAGCATGCCAAACGCGATCCCCTGCCTCTGTTGTACGAGAAACTGATCGAACTGGGGGTTGAAGAGGAAGAACTGGATCGGATCGCCGAGGAAGCCGATCGATCGGTCAAAGAAGATTATCAAGAGGCCCTGGCTGCTGAAGATCCCGGTCCGGACGATCTGTTTACACATGCCTATTCCCCGACACCTATACTGGAGGAGTCAGGGAATCGATCCCCTGAGGGAAAGGAACCCACCGTGATGGTCGATTCGGCTCTTTTCGCCATACAAGAACTGATGGCAGACCACCCGGAGGCGCTTTTGTACGGACAGGATGTGGGCGGTCGATTGGGCGGTGTCTTCCGGGAAGCCGCTACGCTTGCGGAAAAATTCGGAGACCAGCGCGTCTTCAACACACCCATACAGGAAGCCTTCATCATTGGTAGTACAGTGGGCATGTCCGCTGTTGGCTGCAAGCCGATCGTCGAAGTACAATTTGCAGACTACATCTGGCCCGGTCTGAACCAATTGTTCACTGAACTGAGCAGATCCTGCTATCTGTCCAATGGAAAGTGGCCCGTCAGCGCTGTGCTTCGCGTTCCGATCGGTGCCTATGGTTCTGGCGGACCTTATCACAGTTCATCGGTGGAGAGCATCGTTGCCAACATCAAAGGCATCAAAGTGGCCTACCCTTCCACCGGAGCGGACCTGAAAGGACTCATAAAAGCGGCGTTCTACGACCCCAACCCCGTCTTGCTGCTGGAACACAAGGGACTTTACTGGAGCAAGATCAAAGGAACGGAGGCCGCACGCACCATCGAGCCCGACAAGGATTATGTGGTTCCTCTGGGGAAAGCGCGCATTGTGCAGGAGGCGGAACCCACCGAAGACAGTTGTTGCATCATCACCTACGGAATGGGCGTATACTGGAGCCTGGAAGCTGCCAACCAGTTGGAGCAAGCCGTCGAGATCATCGATCTGCGCAGCCTTCTGCCGCTGGACGAGGAAACCGTTTTCCGGGCCGTCCGCACCCATAACCGCTGCATGATCGTGACCGAAGAACCCGCTCTGAATTCATTTGCCCGCAACCTTGCAGGACGAATACAAGAAGTGTGTTTTGCATCGCTTGATGCCCCCATTCGCGTGGTGGGTGCGCAGGATCTCCCAGCCATTCCACTGAACAGCACCCTGGAATCGACCATGCTGCCGAATGCAGAAAAAGTAGAACAGGTGCTGCGGGAGTTGATCGACTTTTGAACTCGGCGTTAAACCTGCGGATAAAGCATTCTTCTTACGGACATTAACCCAAAAAAATAGAATGAGATGAATTGGAAATTTGCTTGCCTTATTTTGTCCCTTACCGCTGCGTTTTTCGCCCAAGGACAGGGAAAGAATTGGTCGGATATGAGCGCTGAAGAGCGTGCAGCAAAAAGCACGCAACGCATGGCCGAGACGCTCGAACTCAATGAAGAACAAAAGGAAAAAGTGCTCGCGGCGACCGTCCGTCAGATCGAAAGCATGGA
>CATILC010000075.1 GCA_949516455.1 Flavobacteriia bacterium
AATAGCTTTTTTTTCTTCAGATTCTAAGTCTTTAAAATGACGGTTTCTAATTGAAGAAAATTTAACGCTTTCATCGTCTAAATATGACTCTCGAAGCTTGAATGTGTTAGCTATGAATTGAAAAATAGCTCCACATCTTTGCTGCCCATCTATAATTGAGTACTTCGTGTCTCCAGTATCTTCATCTGTGCCCGTGTTCCATAAATAGATTTCCGGAATAGGATATCCAAGCAAGATTGATTCAATCAGTTGTACTTGATTCCGGAGTGTCCAAACATAGTTTCTTTGGAACGAGTTGTCAACTTCTAACAAGCCTTTATCATTTAGGTCAAATAACCATTTTGCAGATTGAGGTTGTATGTCTATTTGTTCAATTAGTTTCATCTAATGTGTTTTTAAGTTTTGTAATTCCTTTAAGGTGGTACGATTCAACAGATTCCCAATCGGAATATATTCTATAGTTAATATCGTGTTGGATATTGAATTTTAGTTGAAGTCGCGCTTTAAAGGACAGAATGAGTTTTTGCCAATTCTCTAAAGTTGCATGTCCGTATGTCCTGTCGTTATCTTTTAAGCTTACAAACCCATTGAAGACATTACCACACTTGTTATTAAATTCATGTAAATACTGATTGCTTGAAATTTGTCGGTAAGCTTCCCAAATCCTGCTGAAAAGCTTGTTAGAAACGATTATCAAATCGAAGTCAGAATCTTCATGAAATTCAGAGAAATTTTTTGTTGGAGAGAAACTGTATCTTGTTTTTGCACTTCCTACAATTGAGATATTGTTAAACGGAATCTCAAGGTTTCTCGATATGTACTTTTTGAATTTATCATAATCTGAACTGAAGTCAGGTCCATTGTTTTGGAAATACCAAACTTCCTGACCAAGCAAATAGTCGTAATAAATGTCAATCTCTTGATTAGTCTTTATTTTTTCTATGAGTTGTTCCTTGTTCATTTTTCAATTATGCCCAACTCCTTATAACATCATAACAATTACCCTTTGCAGTGCCCAGGAATGTGGTAACGACAAGTTTGTGCGTGATAGCAGGAAAGGGAAACAAAGATGTAGTTTGGTCCATTTGCAATGGAAATTAGCAAAAAGAATGGATGTACGCTGCTCCCCTTATGGCGCTGAAGAGATGTTTCCGACAAGCAAGACTTAAAAGCAGCTATCGCCTCCCGAAAAACCAAATGCCCTTTTTTAGGGTTGGATAAATTGGACTTTTCGCCCACCCGCCAAAATGCCTTCGAACCGCAGCATACCAGACAGCCGAGAGATCAAATGCAAGATCTGCGATATATGGTATGCCTACGATCCTGCGCAGCCCGAGGGCAACGAATGCCCGCAATGCAGCTTTCCGGCCCGCGAACGCATCAAGCAAGACCCGCCGCTCCCCGAGGAAGAAAACCCTTTCTCGCTCGACCTGAACAAATCTCTTCTCCCCATAAAGCCCGGTGATCACTGGATCGTCTTTGGATTCAAAAAGCTGGTGAACTTTCTCTTTCTGATCTACCTGTTCCTTATGGCCGCCCTTTCCTGGATGGCGGTAACCTTTTCCGGATGAGATGGCCTGCTCCCCTACTCCCGCTCTTGCTTGTCGGAGCGCACCAAGGGCTGATGCACCTTGGCTGGTCCACTCCGCTCCTGCGCAGCTATGGCGATGACCTCCTGACCCTTCCCATCGTGCTCTCTTTGATGGACGAACTGGCCTACTATAGCGGAAACCGGCTCAGCCCAAAACGAAGGTGGTTCTTTGTGCTGATCGGATGGATCTGGTTCAGCGCCTTGTTTGAAGGCCTCCTTCCCATCTATTTCGACGGCTTGGTGTCCGACCCGGCGGATGTCCTGGCCTACGGACTGGGCGGATGCCTTTATGTGCTGCTGCCGCTTTCAGGGTCCACGCCCATTCCGAAGAAGGCATAATCCATAAGGGCCGGATCTTCAGGGAAGATGGATCGGGAAAATCGTGTGATCTCGACAACGGCCTGATGGTCATTGGCTTTGCGCTTCAAAATGCCCATTTCCCTCGCCACACGGCCGCTGTGCACATCCAGCGGGATCATCAGCTTGCTCATGGGAATGGAGGTCCATATGCCCAGGTCCACACCCACATCATCCTTTCGCACCATCCACCGCAGGAACATATGCAGCCGTTTTGCGGCAGAACCCGATGAAGGATCGGCCAGATGCTTTTCAAATCGCTTTTGGTGGGCTTGCTTGAGGAGTTCATTTCTAAAGCGCACGATCGCCGAGGAGCTGTCTTCCTCTCCATCACGCACAGCGAATGCAGCTTCCATTCCTCCAGCAGACCCGTACAGCTCGCGCAAGGAACGCAACAAGTCCAAAGGGTCACTGTCTTTGAAGGTTCGGTGAACGAAAGTCTGTAAGGAAGCCAACTCGCTCTCGGAGGCCTGCATCACAAATTCATACGGACGGTGGTCCATGCGCTGCATCCACTCCATTGCACTTCGGATGATCAGATCCCTTCTTCCCCAACTGATCAGCGCCGTACAAAGGCCACTGATCTCCACGTCTTCTTTTCGATCGTAGCGATGGGGAATGGATATCGGATCGGATGCGATGAAATCGATGGAGTTGTAGCGACGGGCCTGATCGACCAGAAAGGCAGAACGCCTGTCCGTTTTCATCAGGAGGTGATCAGCAAACCATCCTGCATCCTGAGCGCGCGATCGGCCAGATCGGCCAGCTCCTGGTTGTGGGTGATCAGCACAATGGTCTGCCCCATATCCCTTTGCAGGTCTTTGAACAGCTGATGCATCTCTGAGGCATTCTTCGAGTCCAGGTTGCCGCTGGGCTCATCCGCCAGCAGCAGCTGAGGACGATTCATGAGTGCACGGGCCACGGCCACCCGCTGTTGTTCTCCGCCTGAAAGTTCGCCGGCCAGGTGATCGGCCCGGTCTCCGATCTTGAAATATTCGAGCAGTTCACGGGCCCGCTCTTCCAGTGCTGCTTTACTTCCTCCAGCGATCAAGCCCGGGAGGAAAATGTTTTCCAATGCATTGAACTCCGGCAACAGATGGTGGAACTGAAAGACAAAACCGATCTGTTGATTTCTGAAGGCGGCCAGTTCAGACTCTTTTTTTGAAAACAGATCCACCCCCTGGTAGGCAACAGAGCCATGGTCGGGCGCATCCAGCGTTCCAAGGATCTGCAACAGAGTGGTCTTGCCTGCGCCCGATGATCCGACGATCGACACCATCTCCCCCTGTGCCACGGAAAGGTCGACGCCCCGCAGTACCTGCAGACGTCCGTACGCCTTTTCTATCCCCTTGGCTTCGATCATGACTTCCGGCTTCGGCTCCTGCGAAAAACGGAATTATAGTCTAGAAAATAGGTGAAGCGAACAGAAAAGTTATGCGCCTGCGGCAGCTCGAACAGACCACTGATGTTGTCCGAAAGTGATTGCTGCGTCCGATCGTTGAGATCGAGCAGGGCATTCCGGTAGAGCACCACCAACTCACTGGCCGGTGCGAACCACCACGAATACTTGAGGTCCACATTCCAGCTGGTGAAGTTCAGATCGAGCTGATCGGCAAAGGCACGCTCCTCCAATCCACCTTGGTCATCCAGGCTGTAAAAATTCGTGTAATCCACTGTGGTCCACAGATAACGAATGTTGAGATTCAGACTGCTCACTTCGTTGAACACATAGATTCCCCGCACCTCCAGGCGGGTGTTCTCACGATCGCGCCGACCAAAGACGGCCGCCCCCTGATCGAAGGTGGCCCAGCCAATGTCTCCAGTATTGCGTTCGCGCTCCAGTTCGGTGACCAGGGTGAAGTGATCGCTGAAGCGGTAGCGGGGTTCAATGGTGATGCTCTGGAAAGCAAAGTCATAGCCGTGCCAAAAACGCCTTCTAAAGCGCATGTCCAGAGCGAAGGGTCTTCTGTAATCGGTAGAGAACCAACCGTAGAAGCTGTCCCTTTTCGGGCGCTTCCAATACATGCCTGGTGTCCGGGGCTCAAAGTAATCGTGGCTGCCCACCGGCTTGGAATTCCATCCCCCACCAATGGCCAGGAACTTTTTGGTGATGAAAAAGTACTCCAGCCCATAGTCATAGTCGTTGAAGACATTGGGCTCAAAAAGCTGGTCGTATTGGGTGTAGGCCGTCAGTTCGTAGCGTATGAACCAGCCTTGGGGCTGAAAGATCTGGTAGGAGGTCTTGGCCAGATAGCTCGACCGATTGGCCCGACGCAAAAAACCCAGATCATTGATGTCATAGCGGTCGGTCATGAGCTCCTGCCCCAACTCAAATCGGAAGTTGCCCTTAATGCGGCTCAGTCGGTTGGAGATACGGAATCCGCGGTCCACAGAATCAGTGAAGAATCGCTGGCTCATGATGTACTCCTGATTCAGCCGCCAACTGTTCTTCTTGTTCATCAGATCCGTGACCAGACCCGTGACCAGAGCGTCGTGGGCATCGCCGTTGCGGAGGACACTGGTATTTACCAGGGACAGACTGGAGTTTCGGTTCAGCCGCTGATCGAAGACCAGAATGTTGTAGTTGGTGAGCGGTTCGATCAAAACCGATTCACGGGCACCGCTGATCGGATCGGTGAACTCCTGATAATTGTTGGCCGTCACAGCGTTGAAGACTCCGATCCCCAGATTTCCCCCTGTGCGTCCACTGAGTTTCACGGCATTGTAAAGCTGGGTGAATTCGGGGATGGAAGGCTGCAAAGTGGTGTCGCTCGCCTGTGCGTTGGTGACATTGTTCGGAGCGCCGCCGATCCGCCGCGAATAGAACAGATCGCCCTTGCTGAACAGATCGACACCTTCATTGAAAAAGGGTCGGTTCTCCTCGAACTGCAATTCAAACGGACTGAGGTTCAACTGCTGGTCATCGAAGGGCACCTGACCAAAATCGGGCACCAGGGTCGCATCCAGGGTAAAGCTCTCGTTGATGCCATACTTCATGTCCAGACCCAGGCGGTAGCTGTAGTCCGTCTGTCCCTGATAGTCGTTCATATAGCCTGAGAGATACGGCAGGAAAGAGAGGCGTACGGGCGGCTCGATCCCCACCATCCCATTCATCAGTCCGCACTGCTGTACATAAGTTCCCACCGATTTGTCGATGAAGTTCCAGGAGTACTCCTCGCGCTTGCGCCTTATGTAACGAAGCATATTCAGCCCCCAGGAGGTCGGGCCATCTTCGGCGAAGCGAAGAGACTGATAGGGAATGGCCATCTCCACGATCCATCCCAGCTCGTCTATCCGCACCTCGCTGTACCAAACGGTGTTCCAGCCCTGATCCTCTCCGTCCACCGTATTGCGGCTGTCCGACTGCACACCTGCAGAGGTCACACGGAAGTTGAAGTCCGAGATGCCATCGTTGTATGGATTGATGAAGATGCCGAACCAATCGTGGTTGCGGTTGTAGACGTCCCTTGGCGTGTACTC
>CATILC010000076.1 GCA_949516455.1 Flavobacteriia bacterium
CTGAGGTGGCCATTCCCGCAGCCAGTGTCACAGCGTGTTGTTCGGTGATACCGGTATCGATCACCCTTTCAGGGAAACGCTTTTTCAACGGACTCAGATAGGCGGCAGAAAGCATGGCTGGACTCACAACAAAGAGCTGCTCCCCAGCCTCCAGCATGCGCGCCATGGTCTGCCCGAACACCTGCGAAAAACTCATGTCCCCAGAGGCTTTCAATTCTGTTGTACTCTGCTTGCCTGGACCTGCTGGATGCCGGGTCTGAACGTGAAGGACCCTCGGGCCTGTCGATCCCTTTACTTCCTCAAGAGCGGCCAAAAGTTCTGGCATCGAATGCCCATCCACCGCTGAATGGTATGCCCAGCCCAATGACTGGAAGAACTCCTTGTAGCTCCCGGAACGATGTAATACCCCCACATTGTCCTCAAGGCTTCTGCCATTGTCGTTGAAGACCACGAGCAGATCAGCGCCCAGTTCAGGTGCCTGATTCAAGGCCTCAAAACTCTGTCCGCCGGTGAGCGAGCCGTCGCCGATGACTGCCACGAATTTTTTGTGTTCACCGCGCAGCCTGCTGGCATGGGCCATTCCGGCCAAGGCCGAGATCGAGGTGCTCGAATGGCCCGTCCCAAATGCATCGTGAACGCTCTCTGCTCTTTTTGGAAAACCGCTGATGCCTTCTCGTTTGCGCATGGTAGAAAGGCCTTGCGAACGGCCAGTGAGCCACTTGTGGACATAGGCCTGATGACCTACGTCCCAGATCAGAATGTCCTCCGGCGTGCGAAAGACCGCATGCAAAGCGATGCTCAATTCGGTGACGCCCAGACTGCTTTGCAGATGTGCTTTCTTCCCAATGGCTCGATCCTGCCAGTCCGCTCTCAGCTTAAAAGCAAGGTCCTGCAACTGCTCCGAACTCATTCGGCGGAGCTCATCGAGGGATGGAGGAGAGAAAGGCTTGGGAGACATGGGTCAAAAATAGGCGAAGGTCAGCCAGTGGAAAGGGCGAATACCCTATTCGTGCTTCATCTGACAAGCGACAAAAGAAATGGTTCAGCCTTGCGGCTGCTCGGTACGGCCTCTCTGCAAGGCCAGTAGCTTTTTGTACTTCCAATACTGGTAGCGTGTTGCGATGCCTGCCGCGCGCCAGCCGGCCCGTCCGTCTCGGAATCCGCCTCGGAAGAAATAATCACGCAGAAAACTGAATGCCGGGTTGAACAGTACTTCGAACGAATGGGTGCGCCGTCCTTTTTCGAAATAGGTCTGTGCGCTGAGCGAGGAGAAGTAGCGCATTTGCCGAATGTGATCTTCCTCTCGGTCATAGGTGTAGTGAAGAATATCCCCATTCAGATGTTCCGTGCGAAAACCCTTGTCCATCACTACCTCATCGTGTGGATTCCATCCGCCCCACTGCCCCTTCCTCCTGTCCCAAAAGCGGATCTTTCGATCGGGATACCATCCGCCGTGGCGCAGCCAGGTGCCGCAGTAGTTGTTGCGTCGGTTGAAGGAAAAGGCTGCTGCTTCGCCCGGCTTTTCAATGCACGTTGCAAGTTCTCTCTGCGCTGTTTCGCTCAGCTCCTCATCGGCGTCCAGGGAGAGGATCCAATCGTTTCGCGCAGCATTCATCGCGAAGTTCTTTTGCTGCACATGGCCCTCGAAGGGGTTTACAATGACCCGCGCGCCCAATTCTTCTGCGATCTCTACCGTCCGGTCCTCGGAACCTGAATCCACCACGAGCAACTCATCCGCCAGAGCCGCTACACTTTTAAGGCAGGCCGCTATGCGCTGCTCTTCATTCTTGGTGATGACCGCCACTGTGAACCGTATGCCCATGCCGTGCAAAAATGGGTTTTTGAATATTAAGAAAGATCCGAGCAGATCGAGCAAAGGCAAAAACACATGGGCTCAAAAGAAACCCGCAGCCGTGATCTTGATGGCGAGGTTATCGGTCCACCGATCGAATGCATAAGCCCCGTAACGGTAATACAGACCTATGCCCAGCGAACGGTACATCCGACTGAATTCAATGCCGCTTTCCAAAAACACTTTCTCCGGTGCACGCACTGACAGAAAGCGCCCGTCATAGACCGATGGATCCGACAATTGGCCCCACAGGACCCGTTGGGACAGGATGATCTGTGGCGACCAGTCGTCGATCTTAAGGATCCTTCTCGGAAGCGAATAATCGGCCAGGAATTGAAGCTGTAGGTCGGAGGTGAATTCATTGTTGAACAGCGTCTCAAATGCGTGCCCTGCACCTGCACCCCACAAAGGGCTTGATTCTCGCAACTCCTGAAATAGATTGCCCCGGGGAGCGAACACAAAGGAGGCCGGCGCCGTACTGCCCAGGGTGCTGCCAAATACAGCTTCCACCCGAAGGTCTCCGGAGCGCAAATTGCTCCAGCGATGAATGAAAGCATATTCCAGGCGTTGGAAGCGGCCCGTTGACTGGTCGATTGTTCCAGACAGGGACGATCCGAATTTCAGATCGAGGACCATCAACGGATAGGTGGTCCCCATCCGGGTTCGTCCATTCGGACCGGCCATATAGCGGTCATTGGGCGCCCAGCTCATGCCCAGGCTGAAAATATCGCCAAACCAGCGGCCCAGATCGTCTGTGTCCTCAAGGATCTCCTTGGAGGCCATGGAAACCCTGTCCTGCCGTTCCGCAGAAAGCCCAAGTTTGAGGTTCGGCCGAAGGTCCACTTCTGTAATGAAGCCAAAAGCCTCGGTGCGGTCAAACTGTTCGATCCCCAGCCAGCGGATATTTCCTGAAGCCAAAAAAGAAGGTTTTCTGCTCATGAGCAGAGAACTTCCCGCCGTCTCCTTCAGATCGCGGTCGAAGAACAATCGGAACGACCAGGCCCCGCTGAGTTTCGGTGTGAACTTAAGGTCGGCACCGTATTTCCAGTCCTCGTCCTTTGATCCATAGCCAAAGTATCCGCCGATGACCCAATTCCTGTTCCAGTGCTCGTTGGTGTGGGCCCCCAGGCCGAAGCGGGTACCCTCGTAGGGCTGGTTGAACTTCAATAGGCGGTCCAGATCGAAGTCCACCTTTCCCCAGCGAAATTTCCCGCGGAAAAGGTTGGTCAGCCGATCGATGCGCTTCTCCAGGTCGACCTCCTTACTGATGGAATCAATGACCACATAGGTCTGGAGTTCTGTTGAATCGAGCGGTCTTTTCCTGAGTTTGGCCCAGTAGTCCTCTTCTTTGGCAAATGCATCGGCATCCAGGCTCAATTCAAGGCTTGGTATATCTCCCTTCTGCAGATCCGGATCGACTTGAATGTTCCGGATGAAGGTCTGACCATAACCGGTGGGGACCGCACCGTTGATGCTGATCCCGTTCCAGAGGATCTCGGTCATCAACTCGGTGGGAAACCAATGCCCTCCGATTTTTTCGTAGCGCTGACGGATCTCCGTTTCCAGCGAACTTGGTCCGCCTTCCCGCGCATAGACGGCCGTTGCATTTCTCAGGGCAAAATCGTCTGTGCCGATGTTCAGGTGGCCCTCCAGGAGCTCCTTCCGGCTGGGATCTTTGGGGCGGTAGCTGATCTGATAGACTGTGTCTCCTGCTTCTTTGAGCAGAATGGTGTCTGTGAGCAGAAAGAAATACTCATTCGTACTGTTTTTCCGGAGCGGGTTCAGGTAGCGCGCGTAGAGGATGGTCAGTTCATCCTCGTAGAAAGAAAAGGATTGGAGCTGACTGCCCAATAGAGTGAATGCGGGATTCTCAAAGCCTGAGGTCCGGGAAGCTTTCACCTCTTCATGGTCTCGGCTGCCGTTGATGTACTTGCGCTCGGTGGCGCTTTCCATCATGAACATATGGTTTCGGCCAAAGAATTTCTTCAGTGCCACCTTGGAGCTGTCCACTGTTCCTGTGCTGTCAAGGGTGGACAGGCTATCGGTCTCAACGGTGAACCACAATTTGTTGTACGACTCGTAGGAGAAGGACTCCATTTCCATTGGGTCGTTCTGAGCGCGTGCCTGGGATGCCTTCCGAATGATGCGGTGCGCTGGGTTCTCTCCTGGAAAAACTACAGTTTCCCTCAGGGTCTGATCGGCCCGTTTGAGTTCTATCTGAAGAGGCTGGTCATCAAAGGGAGCCTTGATCTTTTGCTTCTCATAACCGACATAAGCAAACTCCAGGAACAGTGGCTCCTCCTTGCAGACAAGTGAAAAATAGCCCTCGATGTCGCCCACGGTTCCCTCCTGAAGTCCGTTGTAAGTGACCCCTGGAAAGGGAAGGGACTCGCCTGTACCCGCATCGAACACACGCCCCTCGATGAGCTGCTGAGCGTGCACCTCAGCCGCGAGGCATATTCCTAAACCGAGGAGGAGAAAAATGCGCCGGATCAACTTGCTTCGATCAGATGATCAGCATCGCATCTCCGTAGGTGAGGAAGCGGTACTTTTCCTTGATGGCGGTGGCGTAGGCCTCTTTGAGAAGTTCATGTCCCGTAAAGGCCGAGGTGGTCATCATCAGTGTCGACATCGGTGCATGGAAATTGGTCACCATACTGTTGGCCAGGCGGAATGTGTATGGATTGAAGATGAATTTGCTGGTCCAGCCTTTGTGCGGATTAAGGGTGTCGGTCGTACTGACACTGCTCTCGATCGCGCGCATCACCGTTGTTCCGATGGCGCAGACCCGCTTTTTGGCCAGGATCGACTTGTTCACCACATCACAGGCTTCCCGAGTGATAATGAACTGCTCGCTGTCCATTTTGTGCTTGCTGAGGTCCTCCACTTCCACCGGGCGGTAGGTTCCCAGTCCCACATGCAGGGTGATGGTGGCAAAGTCCACTCCTTTGATCTCCATTCTCTTGACGAGCTGCTTGCTGAAGTGCAGACCCGCAACAGGCGCCGCCACAGCTCCTTCGTGCTTGGCAAAAATGGTCTGATAGCGTTCCGCATCCTCAGGCTCTACTTCCCGATTGATGTATTTGGGCAGAGGCGTCTCGCCGAGGTCTTTGAGTTTTTGTCTGAACTCTTCGTAAGAGCCGTCAAAGAGGAATCGAAGTGTCCGGCCCCTTGAGGTGGTGTTGTCGATGACCTCAGCCACCAAACTATCGTCTTCTCCGAAGTAGAGTTTGTTACCGATACGGATCTTTCGTGCCGGATCCACCAACACATCCCACAACCGGCTTTCTGCGTTCAATTCGCGCAGCAGGAAGACCTCGATCTTCGCCCCTGTCTTCTCCTTGTTGCCATACATCCGGGCCGGAAAGACCAGCGTGTCATTCATGATCATGGAATCGCCGTCCTCAAAGTAATCGAGCAACTCATCGAAGCGCTTGTGCTCGAATGTGCCCTCCTTTCGGTTGACCACCATCAGCCTTGATTCGTCCCTGTTGACAGTCGGGTGCTGTGCGATCAATTCCTCAGGGAGATCGTACTGAAAGTGGGACAATTTCATTTTCATGGCCATAACTCTGCGGTTTTTCAGGTAAAAAAGAGTGCGAAGGTACATTTTCGAGACCCCCTTTGTCAAGACCGCAGGTGAAACCATATGCCCGATCGCTCGTTAGAAAGGCATGTCTGAAGTTCAAGAGTCGGGTTACGGTCCAAATCCTGGAGAAGAGCGGTACGCCCTGCGCGCCTTCCGCAGGTTGTATCGTCGTCTCGATGAACAAGACGATGCCATGGAGGAGCGCCTCTCTTCAAAACATGAGGTCGGCGAGGCTTTGTCTGGAGAGCGGGCCATTGATTACCCGATCTGGCACGAACCCTTGCTGCGCCAATGGTGCAAAAAGCAACGTCTTCAAATGGTTGCCCTTCCCAGCACCCGGCACCGCATCGGATACAATGGCATCAAATCACTGCAGCAATTGGAGCGAAAAACTGGCCACCCGGTTTCCTCGCTATTCCTGCTCATTCCACTGCCCATGGTCGAGCCCAGAAAGCCAGTGAACCGAGGCATTCTGCTGGCGCGTTTAAATGATGGAAGGTTCGCTGAACTCGCGCGCTGGGGCAAACCGCTTCATCCTTTGAGAAAGCTTTGGATGTGGCCTTTGCGCAGCTTTGCTCATTGTGCTGCATTTATTGGCACGCTGTCCTTCGCTTGCGCATTTGTCTTCTTACCTGAAAAAGTCATTCTGGGCCCTTACGACTCCAACAGCTTTATGTTGCGTGTCGTTTTCTTCTTTTATCTATTGCTTGCATTTGGGGGCATTTCCATCCTCTATGGATTTTCAAAAGTGAAAGCCTTTAACGAAGACCTCTGGAAAAGTCCAGAGACCCTTCCGACCAAGACCCGATCTACTCCCTCGGAATAGCCGATGCCCAGGCCTTGGGCTCCAGTGCCTCTGAGAGATCATACGGGCCGATCCGAGTCCTGCAGAGTGCATCGAGATAGGCGCCATTGTGCAGGGCGATGCCCAGATCGCGGGCCAAGGAACGAACATAGGTGCCCTTACTGCATTTGAGGGAAAAGGTCAGAAGGGCATTTTCCAAGTCATAGGCCTCCATCTTGAACTCCTCAATGAATACACTTCTCGGTTGCAATTCGCCTTCGTCGACTGTGCCTTTTCTGGCCGACTCGTACAATCGCTTGCCTTGCTTTCGAATGGCCGAAAATACCGGGGGTATCTGATCGATCGCCCCGGAGAAGGTGCTCATGGCCGTCTGAATATGTACCCCGGAAAGGCCGGTTGTCTCAAAACGCCTTTCGATCTCTGTCTCCCGATCGTGACTCGGTCTGCTGGCACCCAATTGAATCCGACCTGTGTACACTTTTGAGAGCCCCATGAATTGTTCGATCTGCTTGGTCTTTCTTCCCGTACACACCAATAAGAGACCGGTGGCCAATGGGTCCAGGGTTCCCGCATGGCCCACTTTGATCTTCCTCTGACCCGTATAGCGCCTGAGACAGCCCCGAATGAAATGAACAGCCTGGAACGAAGTCCAGTCCAAAGGCTTATTGATAAGCAGTAGCTGCCCTTCTAGAAATTCCTCTGGCGATGGAAACTTTCGTTCAGGCATTCAAGGCCAAAAAGAGCGTCAGGGCCCCCACCACAAAACAATAGATGGAAAAATAGACCAGCTTGCTTCGGCGTACCAAATGGATCATCCATCTGCAGGCAAAAAGCCCGCTGACAAAGGCGGCTGCAAATCCAACGGCCAGTGCAGAAAGCTCTCCATCACCTGTGGCCACTGTACCGCCAACAAGGTCCTTCAGATCCAAAATGAATTTCCCCAAGATGAGCGGAACGACCATGAGGAAAGAGAATTGTGCGGCTTTCGCCCGATCGATACCCAAAAGGACGGAAGTGGAAATGGTCGCACCCGAACGGCTGATGCCCGGCAGGATGGCGATGGCTTGGGCAATGCCGATGAGCACAGCATTCAGAAAACCCACTTCTTTGTCTGTGTTTTTGGCCTTGTCGGCCAGAAAAAGCAGAACGCTCGTAAGCAAGAGCATTCCGCCGACCAGAACCAGCTGCCCCCCGAACAAGTGCTCGATCTGTTCTTCAAAGAGCAGCCCAACAGCCGCTGCTGGTATCATGCTCAGAATGATCTTCACTGAATACTGTGTCTCCTCATTCCATGAGAAGGAGAACAGTCCGCGGAATAGCCTGCCGATCTCTTTTCTGAATATGATGATGGTGCTCAGCGCTGTGGCTGCATGCATGACCAAGGTGAAAAGCAAACTCTCTTCGGCCTCGAGTTCATCTCCAAAGATGGCCTTGCCCAACTCGAGGTGGCCGCTGCTGCTGACCGGAAGGAATTCTGTGAGCCCTTGAATGATTCCGAGGAGAAGCGCCTCGATCAGGTTCATTTCGAGCGGGTCATAATGGCATACAACTCCAGTCCCAGGCCAGAAAGGACCAGTATTGGCGCTATGACCAGTCTGCGGGAATTGAAAATGGCATCGTTGAAGACATTGGGGTCGTCAGATCCGCCACCGGCCATCAACACATAACCCGCCGCGATGAGCAGCAAGCCGGCGATCATGAATACGTAGTTGCGGCGTCCGAAAATGAAGGTTTCTTTCATGTGCTGTCAGTAGTAAAGTTGATCCGTCTTCAGGCTTAAGTAACGCCGAACGGCAAAATAAGTACATATCAAAGAGATGAGCAGACCGGTCACAAACAATGCACCCAAGGTGGCTGCGTAGTGCCAGGGCATCATGATCTGCTGCAGTTCGGGCAGTTGAGAAAAAAGGAGCCACAAAAGGCCGGCGAGGAGAACAGCGGAAACCATTGCTCCGAGCAATCCGTGGAGCGCACTTGTCTTCAGGAAGGGCTTTCGAATGAAACCGGGAGTGGCGCCCACCAACTGCATGGTCTTGATCAGGAATCTTCGGCTGTAAATGGCCAGACGAATGGAGCTGTTGATCAACGAAATGGATATCAGCAGCAAGAGAATGCTGGCGAAGACCAAACCGATCCCGATCCGCTTGATGTTCTCGCTCATCAGGGAGAGCAGCGGCTTGTCGTAAAGCACATAGTCCACATATTCCAGCGCATCCAGATCGTTCTCGATTCGGATCAATTGCCCTGGGGTCACGTATTCGGCATGCAGGCGCAGATCGAAGGCCGCTTGCAGTGGATTGTAGCCCAGAAAGGAGATGAAATCCTCTTCGAGCTGCTGAGTGAGTTCCTTGGCGGCTTCGTCCTTTGAGACAAAGCGAACGCTTTTTACATAACTCGCCAGAGCCAATTCCTTCTGCATGGTCATCCGGTCGAGCTCTGAAATGTCTTCACTCAAAATGACCTGAACGGCAAAGTTCTCCTTCACCATGCGCGCCACCTGTCCGGCGTTCAACAAAAGCAGCTGCAGCACGCCCAACAGAAACAAGACCAAGGAGATGGAAACCACGACCGAGGCGTAAGAGCTCCTCAGCCGCCGGCGATTGAATTTATCCGATCCTGCAGACATGCGGTCAAAATTAGCGAAACCCTTTTCCTCGGGATGCAGAACACCGATTGTACTTTCGCAGGGTTCAAAAAGCGCATGCACATCATGGAATACACGCCCTCAGAGTTCGAAGGCAAATGGCAGAAAATGTGGGCAGAGCAGGAGCTGTTCAAGGCTTCTGAATCCAGTGATCAGCCAAAATTCTATGTACTGGACATGTTTCCTTATCCCTCGGGCGCCGGGCTCCATGTGGGACATCCGTTGGGCTATATCGCCTCGGACATCGTCTCGCGCTACAAGCGGCACCGCGGTTTCATGGTGCTGCATCCCATGGGCTACGATTCCTTCGGTCTTCCCGCTGAGCAATATGCCATCAAGACCGGGCGGCATCCGGCAGATACGACCCGGGAGAATGTGGCGCGCTACAGAGAACAGCTCGATGCCTTGGGCTTTTCGTTCGACTGGTCGCGTGAGGTACAAACCTCCGATCCCTCCTTCTATCGCTGGACCCAATGGATCTTCCTGAAGCTCTTTGATTCGTGGTACGACAGCGATCTGGACAAAGCACGACCGATACAGGAGCTCGTGGAATGGCTCGAAAAGAAGGGAAGCAAAGGGCTTTCCGCAGCCGGGGGTACAGAAGAGGAGATCGGTCCGGAGCAGTGGAGCGGAATGAGTGAAGAGGAGCGCTCCGACTTTCTGCAGCACTTCAGACTCGCCTATCGTTCCGATGCCTTTGTCAACTGGTGCCCTGAACTCGGGACCGTACTGGCCAACGACGAAGTAAAAGATGGATTTTCAGAGCGAGGGGGTCATCCGGTGGAACGCAAGAAAATGACGCAATGGAGCCTGCGCATCACCGCCTATGCAGAACGCTTGCTGAACGGGCTGGATACGATCGCATGGAGCGAATCCCTCAAAGAATCTCAAAGGCACTGGATCGGACGCTCGGAGGGCGCTCGCTTGCGCTTTTCCGTGCAGCAGTCCGAGGATACGATCGACGTATTTTCCACCCGACCCGACACCCTCTATGGGGCTACTTTCTTGGTCCTTGCACCCGAACATGAAGGCGTCTCCCAGTGGACGACCGAGGAGTGTAAAGAGCCAGTCGATGCCTACAGGAAAGAGGCGGCTCGGCGTTCGGAAAGGGAGCGAATGAGCGAGACCAAAAGAGTGAGTGGGGTCTTCACTGGATCCTATGCGCTTCACCCGCTCACCGAGCAGCCCATTCCCATCTGGGTGGCCGATTATGTGCTGGCCGGCTACGGTTCGGGCGCGGTGATGGCCGTCCCCGGACACGATGCACGGGACCATGCATTTGCCCAAAAGTTCGGTCTTCCCATAGTGGAAGTGGTGGCAGGTGGAGATGTCCAGAAAGAAGCTTTTGAGAGCAAGGAAGGATCCCTTGTCAACAGTCCGCTCATCGATGGGCTGAGTGTGGAAAAGGGAAAGAAAAAGATGCTCGACATTCTCGAAGCCGAGGGACTTGGACAACGAGAAGTGCAATACAAACTGCGCGATGCCGCCTTTGGACGACAGCGCTACTGGGGCGAACCCATTCCCATCTATTACGATCAGGGCATTCCAAAACCGGTGCGCGATGAACACCTGCCGCTAGAACTCCCCGAGGTGAGCAGTTTTTTGCCCACCGAAGACGGAGATCCGCCGCTGGGCAATGCCCAGCATTGGTCCTATCTGCCCGAAAAAGGCCTTGTTCCGAACGGTGAGGGGCATCCCATTGAATGTACCACCATGCCCGGTTGGGCTGGATCGAGTTGGTACTGGCTGCGCTACATGAGCCCGAATGCGCAAAACGGATTTACAGAGCCACAAGCCGAAAAATATTGGCGATCGGTCGATCTGTATTTCGGAGGGGCAGAACACGCCACCGGACATCTCCTCTATTCGCGCTTTTGGCAAAAGTTCCTGAAAGACCTTGGATGGGTCGGCTCAGAAGAACCTTTCGAACGCCTGATCAACCAGGGCATGATCTTGGGAACGAGTGCACTGGTCCATCGGGTAGAGGGCGAAGACCGATTGGTGTCGGCCGGACTGAAAGATTCCTACACGACCACGCGCCTGCATGTGGATGTTTCCCTGGTCGAGAACGGTCTTCTGGATACCGAGGCCCTCAGGAAATGGCAGCCCGATCTTGCACAGACCGAATTCATACTCGAGGATGGGGTCTTCAAGGTGGAAGAGGAGGTGGAGAAAATGTCAAAGCGCTGGCACAATGTGATCAACCCAGACGATGTGGTGGCCCAGTATGGTGCGGATTGTCTGAGGATGTACGAGATGTTCCTCGGTCCGCTCGAACAGCACAAGCCTTGGAATACACAGGGTCTGAGTGGTGTGCAAGGCTTTCTGAGGAAACTGTGGCGCCTGACCGTCGGTGCGTGGAGCGAAGATGAACCGACCAAAGAAGAATGGAAGTCGCTGCACAAGACGATCAAAAAGGTCACCGAGGACATTGAGCATTTTTCATTCAATACGGCCGTGAGCAGCTTCATGATCTGCGTCAATGAATTGCACAGCCTGAAGTGCACCAAGCGCAAGGTGTTCGAGCCACTTTTGATCGCCCTTTCTCCATTCGCGCCGCACATCACGGAGGAACTCTGGCAGCTGCACGGGAACGGTTTCAGTGTCAGTCAGGAAAGCTGGCCTGAATGGGACGAAAAGCATCTGCAGGAATCAACGGTCGTCTACCCCATCTCTTTCAACGGAAAGACGCGCTTCACTCTCGAGCTGGCAAAAGATCTGTCGAAGGAAGAGATCGAGAAGGCAGCCATGGCCGATGAGCGATACGCCCAATATGTCCTGGGCAAAACGGTCCGTAAGGTGATCGTGGTCCCGGGCAAGATCGTCAACATCGTTTTGTGATCATTGGAAGAAGGCCTGGACGTCTTCCTGAACTTGGTCCGCGTTTTGCTCCATTCTCGGAGAAATCGATGAACTTGGACCCATGAGAACGCTCATTCTTTTGCCCGCGCTGCTTTTGCATCTCGCCTCCCTGGCCCAGCTGCCAGAGCAACGCTCAGCTGCCGAACAGATGGATGGCCAAAAGCGCATCCAAAGCTTTGCGAAAGGGCAGGACGCTTTTGGAGTGGGAGAATTCCTCAAGTACAAGATCCGCTATGGACTGCTTCAGGCTGGAGAAGCAGAGCTGCGGGTTTCCCGCAAGGTCGAGCGCAGCGGCCGCACTCTGTTGCACATGGTGGGTACGGGAAGAACAGTGGGAATGGTCGATGTCTTCTTCCGGACCCGTGATCGCTACGAGACCTACATGGACGCCTCTGCTCTTCGGCCTGTGGAATTCATTCGCGATGTGGACGAGGGCGGCTACATCATCAAAAGACATATTCACTTCGATCCAGAGGCCGGAACCGCCCGGGACGATCTGGACGGCCGCGATACGGTATATCAACTGCCGGAACGGGTTCAGGACATGCTTTCTGCCTTTTATTACGCCAGAACATTGAATGCCCAGGATCTGAAGGTGGGCGACATGATCCCGATCGATATTTTCATCGACCATGAGGTCTTTCACTTCCACCTGCAATTCCTCGGGCGGGAGAACGTACGCACTCGTTTTGGGAAATTGCGCTGCCTGAAGTTGATGCCGGTTGTTCAATCCGGTCGTGTATTCAGCAAAGAAGAAGGCATGACCCTATGGGTGAGCGACGACAAGAACAAGATCCCCGTGAAGTTAAAAGCCGACCTGCGTGTCGGATCGGTGAAGATCGAATTGAACGATTACCGTAAACTCGCACATCCTGTCCGTTTCCGTTGACTCGGCTGAACCAAACTTCTGACCATGGAATCCAACAAGCCCCCTGGAGCAAATAAGGAAGAGATACAGAAGCGCATTGAGCTTCTGGCCGAAAAGTATCAGGCCTCGGGCCAGGAGCTGATCGACTACCTCGATGGCTTGCTGCATGCAGACTATCTGACGTATTGGGATTATGTGCACCTGGATACCCTTTTGAGCCTTCAAACACCGAAGACGAGCATTCCGGATGAGCCGATCTTCATCATGTACCATCAGATCACGGAGCTCTACTTCAAGCTCTCCTTGCACGAACTCGAGCAGATCGCTTCGGCCGAGCACTTAGAAGCAGATGCCTTGCTGGAAAAAGTGCAGCGGATCAACCGCTATTTCGGTGCCCTCACCCATTCCTTCGGCGTGATGGAAAAGGGAATGGACCGAAAGCAGTTCCTGGATTTCCGGATGTCGCTGATACCGGCCAGTGGCTTCCAGTCGGCACAATACAGAATGATCGAGATCCACGCTACAGACTTCGTTCGGCTCTTGCACAAGGACCAGCGGGAAAAGTGGGCCAATGAAGAAGAGGAGATCCCCGCAATGTTCGAGCACATCTATTGGAAGGAAGGCGCCATCGTGGCCAAAACGAAAGAAAAGACCCTGACCCTACGTCAGTTTGAAAAGAAATACAGCGATGAACTGATCCGACTCGCGCAGCGGGTACAAGGCCGGACGCTTCGTTCCATTTACCGCAAACTGGCCAAAGGATCAGCGGAGCTGGATGAACTCAAGAATGCCCTTCGCACACTCGACCTACAGGTCAATGTGAACTGGCCCTTGCAGCACTACAAAACAGCTGTTGCCTATCTGGCGGCACGGCCAAACGACATCCGCTCCACCGGCGGAACAAATTGGCAACAATATCTGCCACCGCGCTTTCAAAAGCGCATCTTTTTCCCTGAGCTTTGGACGGAAAAGGAACAGGGGGAATGGGGAAAGAGTTGGGTGGAAGACACCCTGAACGAGCTTCGCGGACAACGGCAGTAGATCCATTGGTCCATGAACTGGGTTAAGGCCTTTTATTTCATCGGGATTCCGTGCTTTCTCCTGCATGCCTGCGCCACAGATGCGGTGCAAACTGCAGATGTTGGCTCGTCTGAAAAAGAACCGCCGAAAAAACCTAAAATAGAATTTGGCCTGGTCGTCGATTCCCTGGAACACAGCACCCACAGCATTCGCTTTGGAGAAACCTTCTCCGGCATACTCGATGCCGCGGGCGTCGATCGGCAGACGCAATTCCGAATCCAATCGAAGGGATCCGAAGTATTCGACCCGGCGCGCATTCAAGAGGGAAAAACGGTCCACTTCTACCGCTCTGTCGACGACAGCTTAAAGCCTGTACTGCACATGGTCTATGCCGAAAATGCCCTGTCCTACGTGCGCATCGATCTAAAAGACAGCCTGCTGGTGCAGCGCATCCAAAAGGAAGTTCAGGTTCGGGAACGCATCCTCAGCACCTCGATCCGTTCCTCTCTGTACGAAGACCTTCTCAAGGACGGAGGATCAGTCGATCTCGCTCTGAAAGTGGCCGATCTCTACGCCTGGAGCATCGACTTCTTCCGGCTGCAAAAGGGCGATGCACTCGTTGTGGCCTACGACGAACGATTTGTGGACGACAGCGTCCGCGTGGGCCTTGGGAATATCCGCTTTGCCCGCTTCCGACATGCTGATAAGAATTTCGATGCCTATCGCCTGGAGTCTGATGGCCGGCTGATCGACTACTACGATGAAGAAGGGCGCAGCCTTCGAAAGGCCTTTTTGAAATCGCCCCTCGACTTCTTTCGCATTTCCTCCCGCTTCAACCGAAGGCGGTTCCATCCCGTGCTCAAGCGGGTGAAACCTCATTTGGGTACCGATTACGCTGCTCCCACGGGAACGCCGATCCGCACAACGGCAGATGGCGTCATCTCCAAGACCGGTTATACCCGAGGAAATGGCAACTATGTGAAGGTTCGCCACAACGGGACCTACAGCACCCAATACCTGCACATGAGCAAGATCAAAAAGAGCATCAGGCAAGGCATTGCCGTGACCCAAGGCGATGTGATCGGTTATGTGGGAAGCACAGGTCTGGCGACGGGACCACATGTGTGCTACAGATTCTGGAAGAACGGACGGCAAGTGGACCCGCTCAAGGAAAAACTGCCGGAAGCCAAGACCATCGAAGAAGTTTACAAAGAGCCCCTGCAGCTGCTTTGTGATTCGGTCCGGCCGCAGCTTGACCGACTGATGGAAGAAGAAATGACCCGTTTGCCTTAAGCCGCTGGTACAGCAGCGCTCGGTCGCACGTCTTTGATCATCAACTGGATGCGTTCAATTCCGTTCCAGACGTTCAGGTCGAGCGTGAAGGCCACATCCAGCCGCTGCCCTTGTATCTGTTCCCACTTATCGCCCATACCGAAGGCAATGCCGTCCAGCTCTATTCCGCTTTCGTCCCTCAGCTGAAGCTTCAGATGCTTTCCGCTCCCCACTTTTCGGGAACCACCGGTCTCCAACAGGCCAAAGCATGCAAAGACAGGTGTCATATTCCCTGGACCGAAGGGTCCCATGCGTTGGAGTGAGTTGTAAAAGCGCCGGGAGATGGCGTCTGGGTCGAGCGGCAGATCGATCCACAACGTAGGCACCCGCTGATCATCGGTGATCGTCGAGCGGACCTGCTCTTCAAACGCCGCTTTGAAAGATTCCAGCTGATCTTTTCTCAGGGTCATCCCAGCCGCAAAGGCATGTCCGCCGAATTGGATGAGGTGTTCCTTGCAGACGTCGATGGCCGTGTAGAGGTCGAATCCCTTCACCGAGCGGGCCGAACCCGCCAGCACATTTCCAGAAGCGGTCAGGACCACCGTTGGGCGGTAATGGGTCTCGATGAGTCGGGAGGCGGCGATACCGATCACGCCCTTGTGCCAGCTCTCGCTGCAGACCACCGAAGTGTAGCGATCCTCGGTGCCCTTGAGCATTTCAAGTGCCTCACCGGTGATGTCGGCATCCTTGCTCCTGCGGCTCAGATTCAATTCGTTGATGTGCGCAGCTATGCGTTCGGCATCCTCTTCCGAATTGGTGGTCAGAAGTTCTACGGCCAGTTGACCGTGCTCAATGCGTCCAGCCGCGTTGATGCGGGGTGCCAGCTGAAAAACCACCTCCTGTGTGTTCCATATTTTGCCCCTGTTCGACTGCTTCATCAATGCGCGAAGTCCAGTGCGTGGGGTCTCATTGATAACGCCAAGTCCCTTGTGCATCAGCGTGCGGTTCTCGCCCACAATGGGAACGATGTCGGCTGCAATGCTCACGGCCAAAAGGTCCGTCAGGGGATCGAGGTCCGACTCTTTCCAGCCCAAGCGTGGCGTCCACGCCTGCATGAGCTTGAAACCTACGCCGCATCCGCTCAATTCCTTGAATGGGTACGGGCAATCCGAACGCTTCGGATCGAGTACAGCATGGGCCGCCGGCAATGTGGCACCGGGTTGATGGTGATCGCATATGATCATGTCCAGGCCCCATTCGGCCGCCTGTTCCACCACATGATGTCCTTTGATCCCGCAGTCCAGCGCGATGACCAGTGAACAACCGCTCTCCCTGGCCTTCTCCATGCCCTTCAAAGAGAGGCCGTAGCCTTCCACGTAGCGATCTGGGATATAGGTCAGGTGTTCGATCCCACATTTCCTGAATACTTCGGAAACCAGCGACACCGCTGTTGTCCCGTCCACATCGTAGTCGCCAAAGACCATGACTTTTTCGCCTTCATTGCGCATGCGTTCCAGGCGCTCCACGGCCTTGTCCATGTCCTTCATCTGCATGGGCTCGTGCAGGCCGTTGGTCTCGGGCAGGAAAAAGCGTTTGGCGCCCTCATAATCAAAGATGCCGCGCTGCAATAGGATCTTGGCCAGCTCCTCGCTGGTAGTGAGTTCTTTTTGAAGGCGCGCCACCTGATCCGGGTCGGGTGATGCCTGCAGTTTCCAGTTCATCTCCATGGCTTCAATGCTACAAAAGCCCGATCAATTCTCGCTCGAGCAACTTGTGGTCTCCGCCCTTGTCGAGGGCAAAGTGCACTGCTGTCCAGCCCATCTTTTCAGCCATTTCGAGATTCTCCATACGGTCATCGACCAGTATACAGGATCCGGAAGACCAGCCCTGGGCCTTCATCAACTTTTCGTAGATCTTCTTCTCGGGTTTGCGGCAGCCCAGATCGTAGGAGTAGTGCAGATGCGTAAAGCTCTTTTGGAACCGATTCCATGTGTACGGGCCAGCCTCTTCAGCGATGCGTCGGATGTGCGGACGGCTGGTATTGCTCAATAGCAGCAATTCAGTTTTGCGCGCCAGCGAACCGAGCAGATCCAGGCTGCTTTCAGGGATCTCCAGTAGCAAGGCATTCCAGGCTTCAAGCAAAGAACGACGAAGGACAAATGAGGGGAAGAATGGCTTCAGTTCTTCCAAAAAAGCCGCTGTGGTGAGCTGTCCCTTGTCCAGTTTTTGAAAGAGTTCGGTCTGTTCTTCCAATGAAGGATCGGCGCCCAGATCTCTGAAGGCCTGGCGTGTACGCTCTTCATCGATGCGGATCAGGACATTGCCAAAATCAAATATGATCTTCTTTGTCTCCATGGGGTAAAACAAGGCGAATGAGTGGGCAAATCCAAACGGATCTTAGCGCACAAAAGCGTAATTTTTCCGCTAAATACGAATAACTGATGAAAACCATTCGCTCTTTGAAGATCCTTGCGATCCTTCCTTTTTTGGCCTTGATCGGCTGCGACGCTGTAGAAGGCGATGCGGGACCTGCCGGTCCAGCTGGAAATGCAAATGTGATGAGCTACACCCTGAGCGTTCCTCCCAGCGCGTGGACGGAACTGGGCGCA